>JAUVIW010000055.1 GCA_030592525.1 archaeon | reverse complement strand
TTGGCCAGCCTCGGTGACCATCCGCCCTCATCTTCCTTTGCTCCGGTGAAGTACCTGTCTTTGTTGTGTATCAGCCCGCGTGCCTTTTCGTGGGCAAGCGAATTGAGGTAACAGGCTTCGTAAATGCTTTCGGCGCCAACTGGTATAACAAGGAATTCCTTGAGGTCTGGCGCATGCGTGCCTCCCGGCTTTCCTCCGCCGATGATGCTGCTTATCGGGTAAGGGAGCGTGTCCTTCACTATCCCGCCCAGGTGCTTGTATAACTGGATGCCAAGCGTGTTTGCGCATGCGTTGGCTGCACTGCAGCTCAGCGCGGTAAGCACGAATGCAGGCACCTTCGCGGCTGCATTGAGGTCCACTAGCGCGCTGTCGAGAGCGCTTTGCTCCTCGGAATCAATGCCAATGAGCTCAGGCAGTATCTCTGCCTTGGTCGCTTCAATAACCTTTTTTATGTCCTTATCCATACCGAACGCTGGGAGCGGCGAGCTCGCACGCCCTCGCCCGCCGACTGTAACCGTATCGCATTCTATTGTCGGCTTGCCGCGTGAGTTGAACACGTGACGGAGGCGGATGTCCTGTATGATGGTATTTTTCATGCTTTCACCTTAGGGCCCAAGGGGGGTTGGTGGGACCGCCGTGATTTGAACACGGGTCACCAGCTCCCCGAGCTGGAAGGATGGCCAAGCTACCCTACGGTCCCACCTGGCCTCTTTATCTCGGGTACTCCTTGACCTCATTGAACAGGTCTGGTTGGCTTATCATCATGCGCCTACAGCAGTACTTCTTTATCTCAAGGTCGTCGAGGACCTTTGCTTGGTCCTCTCCCTTGCCTACTCTGCTGCAGTACTCCTCGTACTTGTGTCCGATGAGCTTTCCGCACGTGAAACAACGAATCGGTATCATCATTTTTGAATCACCTGTAACTCTTCTGCCACCTGGCACGCGCACCGCTCCTGAGCGGCTTCTTGGATTCCTTTCTGCGCACGTCGTCGACGAGCAGTAGCCTGTCGTATTCCAGGAACATTTCCTTCAAGTCCTCGCTGTTGCTCCAGTCCACCAGCGCTTTCGCGATTGCGGTCTTGCTTGCTTCGGCGCGTGACATGTATCCGCCACCGTTGACATTGACATCAATATCAAGGCCATCGGCGAACTTTGCTCCCATCACGCTTTCAGCGAGTATGAATGGCACCAGTATTTCCCTTCTTGCTGCATCAGGAGTAAAGGCATCAAGTGGCTTTGAGTTGATTCTCACGCTGCCACTTCCCTTCTTTATCCTGGCGCGTGCGATCGCGGTTTTCCTCTTCGCTTTTGTCATAACAACTTTTGTTTTCTTTGCCATTTGTATCACTCCTTAAGGGGGTTCTTCCACCCTAGCCATGTGCTTAGCTCCTCTATTGTAACGTGCCTTGAGGTTGTGCCTCTAGCCCTAGCTTCCGTGGGCTGTGCTTTGCCATCGTATTCCTGCGGCATTCCGATGTACACGCGGAGCTTGCGGAGCGCTGCCTTGCCACGCTTGCTCTTGTAGTTAATCATGCCCCTGACAGTCCTCTTTAGGAGCATATCCGGCCTGCGCGGGAAGTGCGGCCCGTGCGTTGGGTTCGCGCGGTCAGCGCGGTCTACGAGCTGCTTGTACCTGGCATAAGTTGTCTCTTTGCGGCCGGTGATAATCGCCTTCTCCGCATTGATGATGACTACATCCTCTCCGTTGAGGAGGTCCTTTGCGGTCTTTGCCGCTAGGCGCCCTAGAATTGCTTCAGTAGCATCTATTACCTTCATGCCATCAGCCTCACATTCTTGGTTTCCTTGAGCTCCTTCAGCGCCATTGCCTTGCCTCCAGCGCCCTTAATCTTTTCAGCGGCGCTCTTGGAGAACGAGTTTGCAGCCACGTTCACTGAGTGAGTGAGGGACCCGTTGCCCAGTACCTTTCCCGGCACTGCAATGGTGTCTCCTTCTTTTGTTAGCTTGTCAATCTTGCCGATATTGACTTCGGCTTTCATTTTACTTTTCGCAAGCAGTCTTGCGAGCGGGGTCTTTTGATTTTCTGTCATTTTTTATTCCTCCTTCCGCAACCCCGGGGGGGTTACTCGTCGGTTGTGAATATTACGATGGTATTACCGTCGTTTCGACGATGGTTCTACCATCGTTCTCACGATGGTAGTGGTGCGGGGGACGTGATTTGAACACGCGTAGGCACTAAGCCACTAGGCCCTCAACCTAGCTCGTTTGACCGCTCCGACACCCCCGCGTGTTTCATAGTTGGCTCTCCAATTTTTTCACCTTGTCACCCAATATGTTAATCGCTGTTTGAATTGCTTGTCTTGCGGTCATTTGGCCGTTGGTTTCAATGGTGAATATGAATCCGGTCCTGTCCTTTTTGGTCGGCATCTTCTTTTTGCCTACGGCAGTGAGTGCTTTCTTGCATGATGTGCAAACATTGGGCTCCCATCCCTTGCTTCCGGGCTCTGCGTCCCCTTTCTTCCCCTTGACTTCTGTCTCGCATATCGGGCAGATGCTGTTGCTTTGAGGGACATCGCTGATATAGCTGTAGTGTGCGTTGCCGACCTGCCACTTGGCGTGGCCTTGGCCGTTTCCGAGCACTGCTTTTGCCTCGAACCTTATGCGTTCTCCTGGGCCGAGCTCTATAATCGGGATTTTTCCGCTTACGGGCTTGACTTTGGGGTCCGTAGTCTTCATTGAGCTTGAGTAAACTACTTTTGGCCCGGACTCGTCAAGGTTCAGGTCAACGCTGCATGAAGAGCAGTTGCCGTCGCAGCAGTCCGCCGGGTTCTTGTATGTCTTCAGGTCTGTGGTGAGGGGAACCAGCCCAATACGGTGAGCGATGTATTCGTCGAACATAACGCTTGTGTTTTCGTACATGGTAACTGTGTCCACAGCCATGACTGGAACTTCTCCTAGGACTGTCCTGCGGATGGCGTTTGCGACTGCTGGGAGTGTGTCAACCATAAGCAGCTTCATGTGCGTTGGGGTTTCCTCAATGACCTTGATTTTCATGGCTCTCACTTCCTCCTTCCTTTCTTGCCGCCCTTGGACCTGGTCCCGTCGTGCGGTATTGGCGTAACGTCCTCGATGTTTCCGATGCGTAGCCCGGCGCGTGTAAGTGCACGCACTGCTGATTGGGCGCCTGGCCCCGGCTGCTTTGTGCGCGAGCCACCCACGGCGCGTATCCTCACGTGCACGCCTGTAATCCCTTTGGCGAGCGCGATGTCTGCTGCTTTCTGTGCAGCTGCCATCGCCGCGTATGGTGAGCTCTGCTTTGAGCCGGAGTCAACGACCATTCCGCCTGAACACTTGGCGATGGTCTCTGCCCCTGTTGCATCGGTTATCGTGATGATTGTGTTGTTCATGGAAGCGTAGATGTGTGCTACACCCCATCTTTCTCCAGTCATTTTTTCACCCCTGGTACAGATGGCTTAGTTGAAGGCACTGTGGGCTTGGTTGAGGGCACTATTGGCTTTGTTGACGGCGCCTTTGGCACTGCTTCCAATCCAACGTCGGTTGCTCCCGCAGCTTTCTTCTCAAACTCTGGTGGCTTTCCGTAGTACCCAATCATTCCCTCGTCTGTCGTGGTGACGAGGTAGCTTGGTGCTGTAACCTTTTTTCCGTCTACGGCTATTTTTCCGTGCACAATGAACTGCCTTGATTGCTTGGGCGTGTTGGCTAGGCCTTTTTTGTATACAAGCGTCTGCAAGCGCCTTGAGAGCAGGTCCGTAACGTCTAGTGTGAGCACGTCATCAAGGGTCGTGCCCTCATGTGCGAGTGCGTACTTCTTGAGCGTGTTCATGAGCTCGTTGAACCTCACTTCTCTCTTGCTTGTCTTGTCTGCCTGCAGCTGGCGTGCGATGAACCTCCAGCGCCTTACTCTGCTGTTTGCTCTCCATACTTCACGCTTGTTCTTGAGCCCGTATTCCGTGACTAGCCGGTTCTCCCCTTCAATCCTTTCCTTTTCGTACGGCCTCTTCGGCTTAGCGAACTTTTTCCTTAGTTTCTTTGGGTCACCCATTCAAATCACTTCCCTGAACCCTTCACGTTCTTGCGCCTGGTAACACCGACAGTGGTGCCCTTGCGGCCTGATGTTCTCGTGCGCTGTCCGCGCACCGTTAGTCCTAGTGAGTGCCTGACTCCGCGGTTTGATCTTGACTTCTTTTCTGCGTCGATGTTTCCCTTGACTGCGAAATCCAGGTCGTGGCCTGTGAGATGCTTGTCCGCCATTTTCTCTGTTTTCCTGCGGTTCATCTGCCACTTTGGTATCCCGTGCTTTACGGGGTCGATTATGATTTCCTGCAGCTTGTCTGACTGCTTTTCGGTTAGGTCGCCGATGCGCGTCTTGGCGGGAATCCCTTCTGCCGCGATAAACGTCTTTGTTATCGAGCTGGCGAGGTTGGGGTTGATTCCTTTGACTCGCGTGATGGCGATGCCTATCGGCATTTTTCCGTCGAGGTCCTTGCCTGCGATGCGGACTATGTGCCTTATGTCCTCTTCTGGCTCTTCTACGGGAGCTTTCTTCTTCTTTTCTTCTTCTGCCATTCTATCACCTATCATACAGTGTAGGGCATTAAGTTTCAGAATCAGGATTGATTCTGAGGTCTTAGCCCGAGTGGGCTCGCCCAGCGCCATTATTCTGAATATAGTCCTTTATAAAGGTTTTGGAGCCCGAAACCCCTCAAAATGGCTTCTAACCCTCATTTCTTGGGCTTTTTGAGCTTTTTCACGTAGTATCTGAATCCAAGCCTACTCAACCTGCCCAGCTCGTGCACGTGGGTGAACCCCATATCCTGGGGTATCCTCTCTGCATTATCATGGCTTGTTAGCATAACCAGCGCATCAATATCAGGGTGGTTCTTGAGTATCCTCTTCTCAAGCTCCTGGTAAATCTCGTGCCCCATCCCTATTTTTGGCGGGTTACTGCCATAGGCATCTTCGTAGGGGTACATCGATACCTCGAAACACTTGTCACCCCACTTTATGCCTGCTTCCTTAGCACTGTGTGGAAGCCTGCCATCCAGCCGCTTTTGGATTATGTCTTTGAAAAGCAGCACTTTCCCTGTCTTATGGTATGTCAATGGTTCCCCTGTCTTCTCATCAACCTTGTGCGGCAGGTAGACATGGTAGACTAAATTTTTCAGGTCATCTTTTTTCTTGGCGCGCTTGAGCATGACTCGTTTCTTGATGGGCTTTTTCCGTATGCACTTAACCCACGTGTATGTATCAGCAAACAGCTTATCTCTATTAATACGGACAAGCTCGTATCCCAGCTTTTTCGCTAGCTTGTTGACAACTGGGTTTTTTGTTTCCATCCCTATGCCTTTTACTTTGGGGTGGTTCTCAATCACTTCCCTTTCGAGCTCTTTTAGTATTTCCTGGCCGTAGCCTAAGCTGACTATCCCACCGTCTTTCACTTTGTGTTTATGCGGGGAATCCTTATCCTGAAACAGCTTGTTGTATGGCGCAAGCCCTACGTCAACAACTTCGCTGTTAACATCCATCTCAAGTTTTTTAGCCTTGTTTGATCCAATCCATTTGCCTATTTTCCTGCGGAATATGCCAATTTCCCCGCTCTTAACAAAGTCCTTTTTCTTCGCTTCACTTAGCTTGATTGGCTTGGGCAGCAGGTGCACAGAGTACTGTGTAAGCTCTTCAACTTCCACTTTCTTCCTTCTCTTTAGCATTACGCGCTTGCCTTTCATTTTCGCCTCTCCAGCTTTTTCACCCACGTGTGATACCCACTGGGCTTGTCATCCTTTTCAGGTATCCTGGTGAACCCCGCTCTCTTGGCGAGCGTGTTCATGCCCTTCCTGTTCTTGTGCGTCCATACGATGAGGCTGCTGATTTCCGGATGCTCCCTGAGAACCCTCTTCTCAAGCGTTCTCATGACCTTGAGCCCGAATCCGGTCGGCTTCTTCGGCTCCCTCTCTTTGAGCTGCTCGTAAAAAGGCTTGAACGTAACTAGCAGGCTCTTGCTGTTCCGTTTCAGCCCAAGCGCCCTCACGCTTTTTGGTAAATCACCATTGAGATTAGTCGGTAAATCAGCCTTGAACATTTTAACGAACCCAGTCCTGTTCAGCGCCTTTGTCTTCCGCATCCTCGAGCCCAATGGCAAGTAAACATCGTAGTGTATTGTTGAGTCCTTTCTCTCTATCTCTGAGTTCCTGTGCAGCTCGTGGTCCTTGAGTGTCTTCTGCCATAGCCGCTCGTTTTCGTCATATATCTTAACAGTGCCAAGCATATCATACCCTGCGTCTTGGGCCATCTTGTCGACTGCTTCGTTTTCTGTTTTGAGCATTATGCTCTTTAATTTTGGGTGTTGCTTTCGTATCTCT
>JAUVIW010000025.1 GCA_030592525.1 archaeon | reverse complement strand
CTTGAACATGACCTCCCCAATAAACCCAATAATGATTGTCACCGCGATGAGCGCCATCGCAAGTATCACGTCTGCCATGCCCCTTCATTATCAGCCGGCATTTAAGAGCCTTTTCCCTGCTCTCGGCATACCGTATCCATTTCTTATTTATACCCTCGCACCCCCGAAAAGCTCGTATGAAGCCACCCCTTTTCCTTGGGTTCCCCGAGTTCAACCCTGTGCAGCAGAAGGCTCTAGCAACAGGCTTCATCGAGAACTCCGCGAACCTCGTCCTCGCTGCGCCAACAGGTTCTGGCAAGACTGCAGTCGCCTTGATGGCTGCCCAGCGCATTATCGAGAACGGCGGCAAGGTGCTTTACACCTGCCCCCTGAAAGCCCTCGCTTCAGAGCAGAGCGAGACATTCAAGGCGCTCCCGGGCTCGCGAACCGCCCTGAGCATCGGCGGTCTTGACTCCCGAGACGCCTGGCTCAACAACTACGACGTCATAATCACAACAATGGAGAAGGCTGACTCCCTGATGCGCCACAAGGCACCCTGGTTCACCAAAATAAAATTACTAATCATCGACGAGGTCCACTTGCTTGACTCTGACCGCGGCCCCACTCTGGAGGCCTTGATCACCCGCTTCTGCCACTTGTTTCCCCACGTGCAAATCCTCGCCCTCTCCGCAACAGTCCCCAACGCAGGAGAAGTAGCTGACTGGCTTGGCGCCCAGCTCGTCGAGTCAACCTGGCGCCCGACAAAGCTCGTGAAGGCCATTTACCTGGAACCCATTCTCCGCACTGATGACGGCGACCGCGAGCTCGTGTCATCATCCGCAACCCCCCAGGCCCAAGTGGTAGAGGACACGCTTTCTCGCGGCGGCTCCTCCCTCGTCTTCGTCGCAACCCGCCGCAATGCCGCTGCGATGGCCGAGCGCTTGCGCCCCATGGTCCAAAAGCACTGCGACACCGAAAAGCTTTCAGCCATTGCCACCCGCATCGAGAGCGTCCTCGAGTCCCCGACCGCGCAGTGCAAGCGCCTTGCCGCGTGCGTTCGCGGCGGCGTCGCGTTCCACACTGCTGGCATCCTTCAAAAGCAGCGCTCCATCATCGAGGACGCGTTCCGCGATGGCACTATCAAGGCCATTGCCGCGACACCCACTCTCGCCCTTGGCATCAATCTCCCCGCTGAAACTGTCATCATGTCGCAGATGACCCGCTACACTGCAAACGGTCTCGTTCCCTTGCCCGTCCGCGAGTACTTGCAGTGCGTCGGCCGCGCGGGCCGCCCGCAGTACGGCAAGGACGGCCTTGGCGTCATGATTGCCCGCGACGAAAGCGACCAGGAAGGCCTCTGGCACCGCTATGTTCTCGGCGAGCCCGAGCGCGTTGAGTCCCAGTTTGGCTGGGAGCCCGTCCTTCGCACGCAGCTCCTCGCCTCTGTCGCAATGGGCTTCACGCCCACCCGCCAAAAGCTGTCTGAGTTCCTCATGCACTCATTTTACGCGCACCAGTACGGCGAAGTCGATTCCTTGCTCGAGAAGGCCGACCGCATCATAACCGAGCTGGTCAGCTACGGCTTCATCGAGATGTTCGAAGACAAGCTCATCGCAACCCCCCTTGGCCGCCGCGTTAGCGAGCTGTACATAGACCCCTTGTCCGCAGTAAAAATCCTCAAGGCCCTGAAGGAGCGTGACATGCACACCATCGGCCTCCTGTACACACTAACGAACACCGAGGAGCTTCGCCCTTACCTCCGCTCCACCCCAAAAGAGGATTCAGGCTTATGGTCCTCTGCCTATTCCCGCGAAAAAGAGCTGGGCATCGACTCTGTTTACATCGGCTTTGAGGACTATGACTTTGTTGACAAGTACAAGACCGCGCTCCTTCTCGAGTCATGGCTCGATGAGATGTCCGAGGACGAGGTCATGAAACGCTTCAACATCGCCCCCGGCATCCTTCGCTCCCGCCTGAAGAACGCGGAGTGGATTTGCTACGCCGCGTACGAGCTCGCAAAGCTCCGCGGATTAAAACAATCCTTAGCCCCATTAGATCGCTTGCGCCGCCGCCTAATCCACGGCTGCAAGGAGGACCTCCTTCCACTAGTCGAACTAAAAGGAATCGGCCGCGTTCGAGGCCGCCGCCTGCGCCTTGCGGGCTACCGCTCCCTAAGCAACTTGAAGAAGGCCTCGACCCAGGACTTGTCCCACGTCCTCGGCCCCAAAACAGCTATGGCCATCAAGCGCCAGCTCGGCCAAGAGCCCGGCGACCTAAAAGAGGACCGCGAGAAGCCCCAGAGCAAGCTAGGCGAGTTTGCGTAAACGCTTTTTAACCTGCTGGCCCACAAACATTATACAGGTGCCAATCATGCCAAATCCCCTGAAGCTGTACAAGGACTTTGTCGCAGAGGAATCCACTCCAAAGAAATCCACTTCCAAGCTTTTCCAGTGGACGAATTTCGGCAAGATAAAGTTCGACGGCGAAACTTATGACCACGACGTCTTCGTTGATTCCGTCGGCAACTTGTACAAGCGCAATGACGCTATCTCCCAAAGCATTTACGGAACCGGCCACAAGGTCGGCCCCAAAGAGCTGGCCACCCTCCCTTTAGACACCAAGCTATTCATTTTGGGCACTGGCCAGCACGACATCGCCAGAATTACTCCCGAAGGAAAAACTTATCTCAAGCAGCACAAGATTCAGTTCCTCGAGCTTCCTTCTCCGGATGCCATCAAGGAATACAACTCCCGCGTGACTGGCAAGGGCCGCAAGCCCCATGTCACTGCCTTGATTCACGTCACTTGCTGATGTTTTTCAGCAGCGCGAACCAAACCAAGTACACTGCTGACAGCGCGACCAGCACATACGCAATCGTGTCCAATGGCGGAAAAACCCCGAGCAGCACATTGATTATGTCCATCCCTAACAGCCCGTACAGGCCCCAGTTCAATCCACCTACCACAACCAAAATAACCGCTACCCACTCAACCGGATTCATTTCCATTTCAAATCACCTTTTGTTCCTCAAGAAATGCTTTCACGCGCTCGTAAATCTTCTGGTGCCCTTCCGCATTCGGGTGCACTCCGTCAGAAAGCAACTCTTTGTGCCCATTCTCCAGAAAGAAATCGAACATCGGAAGGAATAATGCGTTTTCCTCTTCACAAACTTCTTTGATTATCCCTTCATACTCTTTTGCACTCTTGTTATCATAAGATATTTCCGTTGCCCACGGACACGGATCCAATAATTCCTCTTCAAACGGAAGAATTCCAAGCACGATTGGCTTGGCACCCAGCTCCTTCGCTTTCTTCACCATTTCCCTTATGTTTTCTTTGAACTTGCTTGCTTCAACCAGCTTGCCTTTCTTCTCGTGCTCGTAAGCACAGTCATTCGCGCCCAGTTCTATCAAAACATAGATATCTTTTTCATCACTTGTTCTTCCTTTGGTCTCAACATCAAACCTCTTGAGCACATCTTTTGTAGTATCCCCGCATACGGATAAGTTATACACGGTCAGATAGCTATCTTCATGGTTGATGGGCCTTCCCTTGTATAGCCCGTTGCACAGCCTCGCGACCCACCCCCCTTTTTCATCATAATCTCCGTAGGCAAGGCTGTCTCCAAAAACAATTATTCTCATGCGAACCGTTTCTCCACTGCGTTCCTTACCTTGTCAGCCGGGAATGCGAGCTTAATCAATCGTGTGTTCCCGCGGATTCCCTTACCACTAATATGTGTTATTATCAGCCCCATCATCTCGAGCTCGTTCAGGTACTCCCTGAACCACCTGGCGCTCCTGGCGGGCATGCCCCACTTGCGGCATACGCCCTCGTACCCCACATACACCTCGCCCGAGAAAAGGTAGCTTACGCCATCCCCGCTCAGCCGCGTGTTGCGCCCGGTCCCTTCCTGCGTCGCTATTGCATAAAGCACGAGTGACTGGTGGTCGGGCAGCGTGTTGATGAGCTCAAGCACAATGTCTTCCTCGACAGCGTTCCTCGCTGCCATCACATCCCTTTCGGCAACCGTCCTGTTCTCCTCGTCTGCCATCTCTCCTGCCTTGAGCATCAGGCGCAACGCGTACCTCGCGTCCCCCGACTCTTTTGCGGAGTACGCGCTCGCTATTGCAATCGTGCCGTCCCCGACACTGCCTTTCTTGAATCCTTCCAGGCACCTTTCCTCGAGAATTGCCTGCAGCTGCTCTGCATTGTACGGTGGGTAGACCATTTCCTCTCCCCAGAGCGTTGACTTGCTTCGGGGGTCGAGCTTGTCCTTGAACGTCGCGTCGTTGCTAATCCCGATGAGTGCGATGTGCCCCTTGTCCAGGTCATCGTTTGACCGTGTGAGCGTGTACATCAGCTCGTCAAGGTCCTTCACCTTATCGACCTCGTCCAATGCAATGACGAGTATCACGCCTTTTCCCGCATACTTGAGTATTTTTTCGCGCAGGTAGTTTGCCGGGTGCCCCATGAAGCTCTCGTTCGGCCACGCGTGCTGCGCTATTTTCAACAGCACTTGGTACCGCGAGTTGTTCATCCTGCAGTTAATGTAAACACTGTCAACTTGCGCGTTGTACTTTTCCTTCACTTCCATCATCCTTTCAAGCGTGTGCTTTGTGCAGCATGTTTTCCCTGTCCCTGTCTTGCCGTAAATGAACAGGTTGCTCGGCCGCTTGTTGCTTAGCGCTGGCGCGAGGAGCTTCTGCATTTTCGTGATTTCATTTTCACGGTACGGCAGGTGGTCAGGTATATAGTGCGGGCTCAGCACGTTCCTGTCCTGAAAGATTGTTGGCTTGCTCATCTCTTGCTCGAAAATATCCACTTGAAAACACCTCGGGCGAACCATTTCGAATACCGCACTTATTAACCTTCCGGTATTCTGGGTGCCCTGCAAAAAACCCGTCAAATCCCCCCCAGGACCCCGCTTTCCAAAAAGGTTATTAAACCGCTTACTCATAATTAGGGGTGCCTTTTCCGCTTTTGTGCTGTGAAGGAGGGAATTTATATGATAACTTTTCTTAAGAGGTTTACTAACAAGCTGGGTGCGGAATCTGAAGTGGATGTTAACGAGTACCTGGACACCCTTGGGATTGAGCAGGAAGACCTGCTTCAAGACGAAGCAGATGTTTGGGTGAAGCCCTATGTCCTAGAGGATGTTGGCGACACCGCCGCAATCACTGAGGACCTAAGAAACGGGAACATCGTGATGCTCAACATTGAGCCTCTTTACAAGAGGAACACGATAAAGCTGAAGCAGGCGGTCAACGAGCTCAAGTCATTCGTGAAGGGAATTGACGGTGACGTCGCTCGCTTGAGCGAGTTCAAGCTGATTTTCACCCCGCGGGGCGTTAAGTTCGCCAAGGCCCGCAGGTAGGCTCCACAATGGTCCTGGATGCTCCGGCGCTCCAGCTCCGAATAACTATGGAAGACGTAATGGGAATACTTGAGCGTATTCTCAAGGAGCGCCACTGGAAGTCTTTCGACTTGGCAAACATTTCATTGCTCTACGTCCCGTACTGGTTCTTCAACTACGATGTTTACCAGGAATCCGAGGGCCAGTCAAGAAACTATTCTGCTCAGATGTGCATGGACGCCGTGCGCGGTGACTTGAAGCCCATCATGATTAACATCCTAGACAACATTCCTGTCGAGCAGAGCACCGAAATTAATCATGGCGTCAAGTACGAGCTGATGAAGCCTCTGGTTTCGAAGGACGAGGCCAAGTCAATCGCCCAGCTCAAGGTCGCGGGCGAGATGCAGTTGCCAAAAAGCACTGTGACAATCTCCGGCGCCCACCTGGTCTTCATCCCTATCTGGCGCATTTGGGTTACACTCAAGAGCGGCATCCAGCGCATCGAGCTCGATGGAGTTAGCGGCTCGCCGTTCCATATCGAGCGCGTGCCCGAAAAGCAGCGCGGCATCCAGGAAGTGACGATGGATATGCTTCACGACCTAACCACTCCCGCTGGCTGGGTAGACTACTCTAAAAAGGCGTTTGACTGGGGTTTGGGCGTTGTTTCGCAGGCGGGCGCGTCCGCAGGCGGCTCCGGCTTCATGCCCTGGCTCACGAACACGCGCTCAGGCCGCTTGACAATGCTCGCGGTCGTAATTATCGCCCTTCTCTCTTACGTCATGTTCTTCAAATAAAGTCAGACAGCGAGTACTGCTTGCTTTTGTCATTAACAAACACGGAGTCAATGTTGTCCCCGACGAGCTTCAGCCTTTGCACAACGTAGTCACTCAGGCCGTACTGCCTCGCTATGTTCTTGCTTATTTCCAGGTACTTTTTTACTGACCCCTCGGCAATGGTGAGTATGATTCTGCCGCCGCACTTCGTGCACTTCCCGACCAGCGGCACCCTGCGGTACTTCGCATTGCACTCAACGCACCTGAACTTCTGCTCGCCGAACGCCCTTAGGTTCCCGTAAATGTCCCTGAAGAAGTGGCAGTTAAGCAATCGCTCGGCCTCGTCCTTCTCGTCGACCGCGCGTATCTTCTTCCCTAAGCCTAGCTGTGCGTCAACTTTTTCCACCATTGCGCCCAGCTTCGTGTACGCCGACTGCACCACACCGCTGTCTATCTTCGTGGTGTCCATGGTGTACCCCCATGTGTCATACTGGTCTTCTTTGTTCAGCCTGTCCGCAAGAACTTCCACCATGCCCCGATAGCTGCTTGGCTTCTTGAGCTCGTGCGACGTGCGATAGAATTCCAGGGGGTACTTCCCGCACACGTCCATTTCGTGCACCTGGTCATCGACTTCCAGCGGCTTGAGGCCCATGGTAAGCACAAGGCTCGCATCCATCTTCCCACCTCTTGATGAAGGCAAGTAGTGTACCGAGAAATTGACCAGGGCGTCAAGCAGCAGCATGACTGCGTTCTCATCCCCGTCACAGTCCCTTCTGGAACAGGCAATCCACAGCGGGTGCTGATAGCATCCCCTGGCCTGCGAGAACCCGATTACCCTCCCAACAACCCCTGCGGAGGTGTGGGGCGCAAGCCCTATCACCAGCTGCCCCACTAGGTCGTTCGGCGCCTCACACTTGTAGAACGCCTCTTGCCCGTAGAACCCTGTGAGCTCATCATCGACAAACTTGGTCGCCCTGAACAAGTAGTCCGCAACTTTTGCCGAGGGCACTATGTCCTGTGGAAACAGCTCGACTACCTGCTCTTCGTCAGTTAGGTCGTCCCCTTTCGCGTCCATTGTGTACCCGAGCTCCTTGAGCTTTTCCACGCTTGTCCCTATTTCCACTGGCTTGAAGTGTGTGAGCGGAATGTTGGTCGAGTCAACGCGTATTGTCCCGTCCTTGAATATGAACACATGGTGCTTCGACCGCAGTATCCCCTTCTCAAGCGGCTCGCATGTCTTGTCCTTGTTCATCAGCCCCTTGACCCCCTTGAGCTTCGGGTCCGGCTTTCCAACTTTCTCAATCGCGCTCGCGAGCAGGCCCTTGAGCCCGATGACCCTGCTTTCGTATCCGACTGGCTTGAATTTGCATACGGGGCACTCGCCTTTGCATTCGCGCCCGCATTTGCGGCACGTGGTCGACAGGCGTGTTTTCCCCCCGCAGTTGGGGCACTTGGCGTAAGGCGTTATGGTCCCGCAGGACTCGCACTTGTTCCTGCGTATGTCCACGCTGATGCCGTCTTTCTCAGCTGCTTTCACAACGGACCGCGTTGCCCCGCCATAGCCTCCAACAGGAAACAAAACGTGCGGCGCCGGCGTCATGAGCCGTTCCTTTGCCTTTTCTGGCCTGCCCATTCTCGCGCCGACATACAGCGGTGCCCACGCGCGTATTTCGTGCGGCGATAGCTTGTTCACGAGCTCAAGCGCACCCGCCGTCTCCATCCCGTCAATTGCACTCGCGCTTTCGGGCACGTTCAAAGTAAGAAGCAGCGCTTCCCCTTCCTCTCCGTCAAGAACAACCTTATCATTGTCCAGGTGATGGGGCACATACAGCAGCTCAAGCAGCCTTTTCTCCGGCCCGTTTTTACGGTCAGTGGCGAGCCACTTCACCAGCTGCTTTATTTCATCAGCACTGATGTCGCTGTAAGGGAAAATGTACTTGGGGTGCATCGGCACGTCCCACGTCTTCGACAGCCCTATGGCCTGCTCAAGGCTCACATCAAAAGCGTCGTGCACGTGCCCGCCCTTTGCCTCGAGCTCTTGTACCCACCACTCTTCCACCCATGGGCTTGGCGTGATGGGGTGGTTTGACTTGAGGAAGTCCCCGAAGCTGACGAGCAAGTCCCCGATGAACAGTATTTCCGCGATTTCCGGGAGGGCTTCTGCCGCTTCTGCAGTTGACCTCAGCTCCTTCACAGTCCCGTCCTTGAGCCGCACTGTTGGCCCCCTTATCGGGTCCACTGGCACAACGACCATTCCCTTTCCGGGCCGTTCGACCTTGAACTGCGTGCCTATTGCGGGAAACCCGTCTAGCGCGACCATTGTTGCCGGGTGAATCCCTTTCGCCATGAGCCCCGTGTTTCTGCTGCGCCCGTACCTCAATCGGAACCCGCCTTTTCTCATTGGGTAAGCGATAATCGGCCGCCCTGCAACAACGTCCTTCATGTACTTGATTATTGGCTTGAGCTCAACTTTGCCTTCCTGCTGCTTGCTTTCCTTGATGCATGCCTGCAGCCAGCCCCAGTCAATCCCGAACCCTTTGGCGTACTTGACTATCTTCGCCGCTTTCTGTGCTATGCCTTCCCCGATAACGAGTGCCATTCCTCCCCTGATGCGGTTCGTCTCAATCCGGTCAAGGTTCTTGTGCACATCGACTTCCAGCTCCGCTGTCGGGTCGCCTGAAACGCACACCGGGCAGTTTCGCACTATCGCCCGTATCTCGTCATCCGTGGGATTGTATTGCAGCCTGCTCACTGCGTTGTGGTATATCCCTATTTCTTCAACATACCTTTCCACTTCGGTTTCCGTGGGCCTGTAGTCGCCGAGCCCGAGCTTTCTTCTTGTGTAGTCCGCGAACAGCACTGCGAGTGCCGCGCTTGTTCCGCCCGCGGCCCTTATTGGCCCGGCGAAGTACAGTGTCAGGTAGCTGCTTCCGTCAGGGTTTTCCCCTATGACTGTCTTTGACATCCCCTCAATTGGTGCGGCGACCACTGCTTCTGTCATGAGCGCGAGCGATGTCCTGACGCACTGTTCCGCAATTGTGTTTTTGTCCCACTTGCCGAACTTGCCTTCAATTATCCAGTCAATGGCCTGGATGGCTGTCTCTTCCCTTGTGTGGTCCTGAAGAAATACCCTCATTGGCTTCGCAATCCCTTTCGGCCCGACAAGCCCCTCAACACGGTCACAGATGTCCTGCGCCAGCGGCATTTCCACGCTGTCCTCGGGGTCCAGCCCCTTTGCGCGAGCCGCGTTCGCCGCACCATAAATAACGTCCACATCCTCCGCCAGCTTCGCATAGTAATCCTTAATTTTCTGCGACCCTCTGACACTCATGCTTTCACCTCCTTGTCAAAGTGAACCACGCTGAGCTTCCCCGTCTGCAGATTGACAACCGGCAGTATGCACGGCGTCGGGTGGTGCCCGAGCTTTATTTGGTACGGCGTTGCTGACTGCCAGCACCCGGCATTAACACTGAGTATGTTCCTGTAGTTCACGTACCCGTTTTTGTGCATGTCCGCGATCTGCACCAGGTCCGGAACCCGCTCAATAACACAGTAGTCCCTGTGCTCCGGTGTTATCGGCGGCTTTTCCCCGTACACCGGGTGCACGTGCCTGCGCTTCAGCCACTCTACTGCAACTTTTTCGGGCGCGTCATAGTCCAGCCCGGGTATGTGCGGCACGATGCTGTGCACGCTTGCGCCGTGGTACATGAGCATCTCAACACCGTGCATGCTCACATATCCTGGTGACCCTGTCATGTGAAAGTTATTCATGTCCGCCAGTGGCCCCAGCACCTCGTCACTAATCCTAGGCTGCGGGTCCGCCACCCTGACGGCGTCGTGGTTCCCGGGTATCGCCATTATCTGTATGTGCTCGGGCACTTGTGTAAGCAGCTCATGCAAATCCTTGTACTGCTGGAATATGTCGTCCGTAACAAGCTCGTCCTCTTGCTCCGGGTAAATGCCGACCCCGTCCACCAGGTCCCCGGCAATCGTAAGGTACTTTATTTTCCCTGCTATCTCGTGCCCGCCTTTTCCGTTGAGCCATTCGAGGAACTTGTTGAACTGCTTGCGCATGAACATGTTGCTGCCCAGGTGCGTGTCCGACATCATGGCCACGCACACGTCCTCGTTCGCCCTGCGTGGGGTGTTCAATGCCACGTCGGGCTTTATGAGGGTCTTCGCGATGAACAGGTCCTTGCTCAGCCGCCCGTCAATCGCAATAACCTCGTCAGGTATCACGTCGAACGACTCCCGGATGAGCGCCTGGTCACTCTTTGGCACGAGCACGGGCAGTGACCCGCTCTCGTCCTCAAACTCAATGATGCGGTGCTCGTTCTTCGTTGTCTTTATTGACATCACCATTCCGATGATGCGCACTTCTTCCTTGTACCTTCTTTTCTTGAGCGTCTCAATATCCCTTATTGGCGCGCCCCTTTCCTTTAGTATGCGCGACAGCCTGCGGAACCGGTCCCTGAACAATTCCACAAAGTCCCCGATTTTCCCTTCGCTCGTGCTGTTACCCGTGACATCATACTCCTCAAATATCTTTAGCTGTGGCTTGATGTCTTCGGCCGGTGCCCTGAAGCTGGTTGGCTTCTCGATAACCACTTTCGG
>JAUVIW010000123.1 GCA_030592525.1 archaeon | reverse complement strand
CTTCACTTACTCGGTATAAAAACATAGCCCCTTTTGTTTATACAAATCACTGAAATGTTTATACCTATTGCCTAAAACCAACAAAACATTACTACAAAACATGACTGCTTTTTATTCTGGTGTTGCTTAGCTGTGCCCATGGAACGAGAGGAGACGGGCATTGATGGGTTGGACACGACAGTGGAAGGCGGATTCCCGAAAGGGACGTGCATCCTCCTCAAGGGAGCTCCAGGCGTGGGAAAGACCACTCTTTCCAGGGAGTTTCTCTACCATGGCCTTGAGAGCTCGGAGGACTGCCTGTACGTAGTCACTAACGAGCCTGTGAGCCGGGTAAAGGCAGACATGGGCGCCTCTGGCTCGGGCGCGTTCAAAGCCTCCCTCAACTTCATTGATGGCTACTCCTGGCGCGTGGCTGAAAAGCCTGATGGCGATGACATTAATGTGCTGTCATCTATTACCGAACTCAATGAGCTGAACCGCCAGGTCCGTGCTCTGGTGCCGGAGGGCGGCCGCGTTGTAATTGACTCTGTATCCGACCTACTTGTCCAGGCGGAGCCTGAGAGTGTGTTCAAATACATCCAGTTCTTCGTCAGCCTAGTCCGCGCGGAGGGTGCCACTGCGATAATTGTCCTTGAGGATGGCGTGCATGCTGGTGACATAGTGAGCATGCTTGAGTACCTGTGCGATGGCGTGGTGGACATGAAGTTCGAGGGCACGAAGCGCTTTGTCCGCATTAAGAAGATGTTTGCCACCAAGCACCCTTTGGCCTGGATTGAGTACAACATAGGGGACGGCATCTTCCTCAAGATATCCAGCATATTCAAGACAGCGAACTACCCCTTTGCCCCCCCAAAACACCCAAAAGAATAATATGGGGGTTGCAGTATTCTCCCCTTGAGGCATTATGACCAAGATACTTATTGTTGAGGATGAGCCTGACGAGGCAAGATCCATCCAGCTGATACTCGAGCGCGAGGGCTATGAGACAGACATAGCGGTCGACGGCGACGAAGCCCTCCAAAAGGCTTCGGAGTGCGACCTGATGCTGCTGGACATAATACTCCCGCGCGTCCACGGTGACATTGTCCTGAGAAAGATGATGGACAAGGGCATCAGCAAGCCAGTAATCGTCGTGACCGCGGTGTCGCGCGAAGTCGGTGTTGAGGCAGACCTAAAGGAAATCAACTCAGAAATAAGCTTCATCCAGAAGCCGTTCAACTCGAATGACCTCGTCAAGCTAATCAAGCAAAGAATCTAAAGGTGTTTATGATGACAGAAAGAGTACCTACAGGGATTACGGGCCTGGACGGAATGCTCGAAGGGGGCTTCCTTCGCAGCAGAACAATACTGCTAAGTGGGGGCTGCGGGACCGGAAAAAGCATTTTTGGGCTCCAGTTCTTGGTGAACGGCATAGCGGCCGGCGAGCCCGGGGTCTACGTGACTGTGGATGAGCCGCCTGCCCTTGCAAGAGAGGATATGCTGCGCTTTGGCTGGGACCTGAAATCGCTTGAGGACTCTGGCAAGCTCGCCATCCTTGACCTGACCGGCTCGCGCATCGGCGTCGCTTCTGACGAGCGCTACCAGATGAACAGTGAGGGCATCGACCTTGACCGGTTCATACTGAAGATGACGCAGACCGCCAGCGAGATAGGCGCGAAGCGCCTCGTGGTTGACTCCCTGCCTGCGTTGGGCTTCCACATGACTGACGACAGCCAGATACGCAACGCCATCCTTCGCCTCTCGTTCATGATTCGCCAGAGCGGGCTGACCGCGATACTCATCACGGAAACCGCTGAGCAAAAGCTCGGGGGCGGCCAGGAGTTCTCTAAGTACGGTGTCGAGGAGTACGTCTCCGACGGCGTTATCACGATGCACTACGTCCCAATGGGCAATGAGACCGGCCGCACGCTGCACATACGCAAGATGCGCGGCACCAAGCACGAGGAGGACAGTGTTCCCCTCAACATCACACCGCAGGGGCTGGTGGTCACAAGCCCGAAGGACGCCTTCACGGTTTAGCAATCATTTGCCAAAGGCTGTTTACTCCTTTTACGCTGGCTTCATCCGTGGCGCTGTCCGCAAGCGCCTTAGAACCTGATGGTTTCTTTCTCACACAGCCTCAATCGTGAAGACTCTTTCGGCGGTGGTGCCACTTGTGGTTTGGATGCTTACTGCGGTTTGTGTGGTGGTGTCGAGGTAGACGTCGGCCATGGCGCCGGGCAGCTCGTTGCTCGCTGGCAAGAGCGTGAAGTGCATGTGGCAGTAGTCTTTGCCGTCGCTCTCTATTATTTTGGCGTCTGTTGCGAGGATGGATGCGAGTGTGTCGCGGTACTCGAATCCGGTGATGTCGCACCACTCTGTGATGTCGCCGATGCGTGAGTTCCCGATGGTGTATGCTATTTCTACTTTTTCTCCGCCTGGGTTGAAGTAGTGGGTTACGTCGAATGAGCCGGTTTCCGTGGTTCCGAATGAGTAGCTTGCTTGGCAGACGTCGTCTCCGTCGAGGGTGGTGGTGCCGATGACTTTGTAGTGCGTGTCGGCGAATTCCCATATGGTTTGTGGGATGCATGCCGCGCTGGTTTCGCCCAATAGCTCGTAGTAGTCCTCGATGATGCCTGTGGTTTCCAGGACCTCTGCTTTGAGTGTGCCTGTGCATGGGTCGAGTGCGCCGAGGGGGTTTTGTGATTGTTCTGTTGCGCCCATCGGGTAGTTGCACGTCATGGACAGCCCCACCCATTGCTTGGCGGAGT
>JAUVIW010000062.1 GCA_030592525.1 archaeon | reverse complement strand
TCATTCGTCGCGAGAGCGGAGTGCACTGGACAGGCGACAAGCGACACGTATGACAGTGGCTGGGATTCGGCAAGCTACTCACACTCATTCAAAATAACCACGCCACAGGAAGACACTTATGACTGCACACTCAAGGGTGCGGCAATATCCACTGACTACATCGGCGTTGACAAGTACTATGCCACTAAGGATGTCAGCTTTGATGTTGTTACAGCCCCAACCATCGCACTCGCAATGGAGTCATACAATTTCTATGAGCACACCGCCAAAGACGGAGCAAGCTTCTCGTGGAAAACGAACCAGAGCGCAATAGGGCGAGTGGACTGTAGAGATACGCAATCAGGTGTAAAAACAAGCACTAATTGGAGGACGACACCCACAAAGGGCCATGGCTTCTCGCTCACCCTTGCCAAAGGCAACAAGTACACATGCAGCATGATCTCAGCGATATCAGAACTGCACTACTCTGCAGGCATAACCACCGCGATAGTTTCACAGTCAGCATCAATTGACCTCACCACCACAACCACTGAACCGGAACCAGAGCCTGACCCTGAAGAGCCAGACGAGCCAGAGCCAACAGTGGAATCTGTGTGCAAGGACACTGACGGCGGCAACAAGCCCAACGTCGCTGGCTTCGTGTTCTTCTCGGACAAGCCCTCGGTCAGGTACACTGACAAGTGTGAGTGGCAGAGGGGATGGTACCAGACAGAGTATTACTGCGAAAACAACGAGCTTAAGACATGGGGCGATGAGTGCGACAACGACTGCTATGCAGGCGAATGCCTCCCCAAGCTCGCGATAACCTTCAACGCGGCTGACGACCTCTATGTTCCGCTCATAAACTATGCGCAGGGCACTTACGACGCACAATTCTCATGGAAGACAAACGTCCCGTCGAACGCCAAGGTTGTGTGCAAAAACACCGCGACCATGCAGACCTACTCTGCCCAGGACCTCACCACATACACCACGTCCCACAGAGGAAGCAACAAGCTCAAGATAACAAACATCCCGTCCGGGAGCTATGACTGCACCCTGACGTCGCAAGGCCAGCCAACGTTCATGAGTGACGGCAAAACATACCACTCAGACTCTGCCACTGCCACGCACTCGTTCAAGACACTCAGCGTCGAGACGCCTTCCGTGACCTCAATCACTCCGGTGGCCGGGACATACGGCGGCGGCTACCACAAGTTTGTGAGCGCATCCTGCAAGGGCATAAGCCCCTCAGGCGGATACGTGTTCATTGACATGGACGCGGGATACGACAGCTCGTGGACCCCGTTCATCAAGGGAATCAACGACAAGAGCGTGCTCTCAGGGGCAGGCAGGCTGTTTGACATCACACCCGTGAAAGGGAACGACGTGTCACTCAGGTGCCGCGTCGGCATAGATTTACCCGGAGGAACAAAGGAAATCAGTGACTGGTACTATGCCAAGAGCGATGGCACCCTGACAAAGGATGCGACCAAGGCAGCCAAGCTCAAGATAGACAGCACAGCACCAACAATCACCATGAAGAGCGCAACCGTGAACTCGATGAACATCGTGGACGTCGCGATAACCACAAACGAGCCCACAACGGCGAGCATAACGTGCAGTGACGTGAACGTGTTCTCGAACACGCTTAAGACCACGCACAACTTCAGGCTGAGCGTGCCGCGCCAGGTAAATGCACAGGGCCAAACAATCGGCGACGTGAAATGCAGGGTCAAGGCGACCGACGACTACTGGAACAGCGCTGATAAGACAGGCATAACCGCAGAGGAAACCGGCGGTATTTCTGGGCCGAGTGGCACTGTTTCAACAGGCATTTCGACCACCGGTGCCGCAGCTCCGGGCACCAGTGTCGGAAGCCGGACCACATCCACAAAATTCATGTTCGGCTTTAAGAGCACTGACCTGAGAACCAAGTTCGGGTTCCAGCCTGATGAAGAGCGTGGAGACATCTTCACGCAGTACTGGATGTTCATTGCATCAGTACTCGGCGAAGATTTCTAGAAAAAAACACCAGGGGCGCTTACGCCCCTGCTTCCCTTTTCTTCTTCAGCACCCGCGCTAGCTCTTCTTTTCCACCGCGGTAAATGGCTTTCTTGCGCATTTCGATTTTGTCTTCCTCATAGGCTGGGCCCATGCGTGACAAATCCTCTTTCACGCTCTCGTAGATGGGAAACTCGTCCAGCGTGTGGCCTTCCTCAAGAACTGGGCCGATGGGCACCCGGCTCTTCCTGGGCTTGGTGTAGATGAACTCCAGTGAGCCGGAATCATGGATTACTTTCAGCTCAGGCAATGGCTCACCAGTATACGGTGTATCATTTTCAAGTAATGACTTTAACTCAGACTTTGGGTCAACATCCATTTCCTGGTATTTTTTTACGGCACTGCTCAATTCCTGCTGGCGCACCATGCCATCAAGCTCGTCCTCGCGGGCGCCCTTGTAAGAGTAATTGTACTTGTCCGGCGTGAAATCAGGCTCCTCGGCGTACTCACCAACATCAGCACCCTTTTCAGTTGGCGCGTACTTCTGCTCGGCAAAGTCCTCAGTGCGCTGGCCCATCTTGGAAGCGGCTACTTGGTCTGACGGCGATGCAAACAGGTCAACGCCCTTGTCCACCTTGTTCAGCAACGCCTCTTCGAGCTCAATCAGCTCTTCACCTGCAGGAGTGTGCTTGACAACATCACCAACAGCGCTACCCATGTCTGTAAAGCTGTCAATTGTCGCCTCAACCTCAGCAGCTGTCCTAACAACCTTGACAGCGCCCTTTCCGGCCTTCAATGACTTGCGTACGCCGAAAATTGTCTTACCTATCTTCGCACTTTTTACACCGGCCTTGGCTGCGCGCGCACCAAACCCGAATGCGCCGACAGCGGGTACGAGCATTGAGCCCGTTGCGATTACGTCGAACGGAGGGGCGATGATATCGAGCATATGTTCCTTGGCCAGGTACATGTTTTTGTATACTTTGGCACGGTCAATGCCAAAGACCTTGGGCTTGTCCCTGTGCTTTTCCGCGAGCTCGCGGAGCTTATTCTGCCTTTTCTTTTCGTAGTACTTGCGCCCGGACTTTATTTTTCTCGCCAACACCCTCATGGTGTGGTCGGTTGGTGCGACGAATTCCCATGCCACCAATGGCACCAGGGAGCCCCAGCCAAAGCCCTTGCGCTTCCAGCCGCGCGACTCCAAGGGAATCTCAATGTGGAACGGGCCGATGGACTTTTTCCCGATTTTGCGCTCCTTGAATATCTTGATGTCCTTGTGATTGTAGTCCTGGGTGCCAAGGTTGTGGATTGCAATGGCCTCGAGGCGGCCGGCGATGCCGCGCTTGCGCATGGTGGACGTGATGACCCACTCGCGCACACTCATCCTGCGCTTGAGGCGCTTGAGCTTGGGCGGCGGAGGCAGGTATGGCCTGAGTGGCTCCGGGGGCGCCGGCAGGTGCCGGCGGGCCTTTGTCGGCAACGAAGCCTTTATCGCTTTCTTCAGCTTCTTTATAGGCCTTATCAGCCCCTTTTTCAGGACAGGTTTCGCCATTACAATATATTATTGCGGCAGCTGCCTTTATAAAGGATTCAGGGGAGGCTCAGCAGTAATACTCGCCATCCCTAATGGTGCACCCGGGTGCTGAATCACACATGTCCCTGAACGAGTTGAACCTGAAATTGACGTCAACGTCCTCGAAAGCCGTGAATTCCTTGGTCATGGGCACTGAGTAATCCTTGATAGAACTGCCTTCCTGCCACTCGCCCTGGTCATATGAGCCAATGACCTCGCCACCCTGCTTGATGATGATGGATATCGGCAGGGGCCTTCCCTTGAGCGCCTTGTTGTTCACGCGAACCACCAGAATGCCCGGTGAACAGCTGGGTATGTCCGATTCTATGGCTGCGTCAGGCGTCTGTATGAACACATTGTCCATGTTCACGCACGCGCCGTCAAGGCAGCCGGCGAACATGCCGCAATCCTTGTTCAGCACGCACTCGGGCGCCGGCTTTGAGGGCACCACGTGCACAGGCTCTTTTGGCGCCGGAGCTGGCTCCGAAGCCGGCTCAGAAGGGGTTACAGGGGTTGAAGGGGCCTCAGCAGGCGTTGCGGGCTCAGCAGGAGCTTCAGAAGCCGGCTCTTCGGGCGTGGGGCCCACACAGCCAGCCAAAAGCACTGCGATTAGGATGAGGGGAACTAGGAATCTCATGCTTACTGGTAAGGGCAAAGGGCTTTTTAAAGGTTTTGAGGTGAGGGGATTAAAGCCCCAGGAGCCATAACAATGGCATGCGGATAGGCATACTTGGCTCAGGCAGCGGAAAGCCGATGGAACAGCTGATAAGGCGGTTTAAGGGCGATATGGCAGTAGTCGTGGCCAATACGGACTGCGGCCTCCCGGGCCTTGCGGAGAGGCATGGCATCCCCGCCGCCACAGTGGCCAGCGAGGCAGGGGCCCTGGCAGCCATGCAAAAGCACGGCGCTGACACCATTGTCCTGAGGGCGTATACGCGCGTGCTCAGCCCAGAATTCATCAAGGCGTTTCCAGGGCGCATCATAAGCACGCACCCATCCTTGCTGCCGGAGTTCTCCGGCACCGCTTACGAGCAGACGCTCATTGATGTCCTAAAATCAGGCCTCAAGCAATCGGGGTGCACAGTGCACCTCGTGGACGAGGGCGTTGACACCGGCCGAATCCTGCTCCAAGGCTCCTTCGAGATAGCCAAGGGGGAGACAGTGGATTCCCTGCGGGAAAAAGCAGAGGCCCTCGAAGCTGTTTTGGTGCCCAAGGCACTGGAAATGCTCTGATATTGATGGCGTTGTAAAAAAGCTTAGAATCCTCAAACCTTTAAATAGCGGCTCCGCGTTTTACGTTGCGATGTGCCGTTTGTTCTTCCTGTGCTTGTTGTTGTCTTCTGCTTTCGCAGCGAGCGCTTTGACGTTGGATAATTTTGGGGTTATTCCGTTGCAGTCATCTGTCTCTTTTTCTGCTGGTGAACAGAAGGAGATTGTGTTTCGGTTGAAGCTGCCGGGCATTGGCTCACCTGCTTTCAATGTGACTGTTGGTGCTGTCAACGTTCCTGATGGCTTGGTTGTTGTTGGTGATGATTACATCCTGCTTGAGGGTATTTTGTCTCCTACAGCTGATTCCTCGTCCTCAAGCTTGTTTTATTCCGACACGGCTTCCACTTATGATTTTTCCAATGTCTTTGAAGTAGTTTCTTGGGATGATTCCGTTTCCTTGGAACTCAATCCAATTGCCGAGGAGGTCACTGAACGTTCCCTCACTGTCTCCGGCACTACTGACTCCGCTGCTTTGAGTGTGCCTGTGCATGGGTCGAGTGCGCCGAGGGGGTTTTGTGATTATTCTGTTGCGCCCATCGGGTAGTTGCACGTCATGGACAGCCCCACCCATTGCTTGGCGGAGTCCTTTATTTCCTGTGTGTATGCCTGGAACTCTGTGGCTGTGGTGTCTACGGCGAGGATGGTGAGCTTTAGTGAGCAGTTGTTTCCTTGCTTGCCGAGTATTTCCATTTGGCCTTTGTTGCCCTCAGTGTCAGTCAGCACTTTCGCGGGCGTGCAGTTTTTGCCTGCGTTCATGAAGCAGAGCATGTCGCTCCCGCAGTCAATCACTGTGGGTGGTGCTGCCTCTGGTTCTGCGGCCTCGCTGCCCATGGGCAGCATTAGCACTGCCAGCAGCCCGATAATCACTATTCCGATGACGATAAAGTATTTTGTATCCATTTTTCAGTTCACCTCTTTTGCTTTTCGCTTTTTGTATTCGTCTATTTCGTAGATGGGCCAGCGGTTGTCATACCATGGCTTGTCAGGCTGAAAGAGTTCTTTTGGTATGGGTGCAGTTTTTT
>JAUVIW010000107.1 GCA_030592525.1 archaeon | reverse complement strand
TTACAGGCGTGCGGGAAGTGCACCTGGAAATCGGCGCTTTCACCATGCTTTCCGTCCCCCAGCTCAGGTTCGCCTTCAATTCCCTCGTGAAAGGCTCCGCTCTGGAGAGCGCCGAGCTTGTTGTTGTTGAGGTCCCCGGAAGGGCTTGTAAAGTGGCCAAGCTCAGGTGCGACGACTAATCCTTTATAAACAAACCAAAACCTTTAAATACTATAATGAATACAAATTCATTACCCTGTTATGAATAGGGATTTGAAACTAGTGAGGTGAAAATAATATGCCATACGAAGATGGAACCGGACCAGACGGACGGGGCCCAAGAACCGGAAGGGGATTTGGGCGCTGCACCGGCTACGCCACTCCTGACTACGCCGCTCCCGGCCCTGGATGGGGCCGTGGATTTGGCCGCGGCTTCGGCCGAGGAAGGGGATTCAGGCAACGTGCCTTTTGGGCGCAGCCAATGCAACCCGCTCCAGTTGAGCTCTCAAAAGAGCAGCAGATAACTGTGCTCGAAGAAGACCAGAAAGCAATCAGTGAAGAGCTTAACATGATAAAGAACAAGCTCAAAGAACTAAAGGAATGATTTGATATGCCAAGGCCGATGAAGAGGAGGATGGTGGGCGGTGAGCCTGGATTCACTTACTTCAAGCCGCAGGGCGTGCCCATGCGTGACCTTGATGAAGTGATTCTATCCGTGGACGAGTACGAGGCGCTTCGCCTCGCGGACATGGGTGGGCTTTCCCAGGACGAAGCAGCGAAGAAAATGGAAATTTCGCAGCCAACTTTCTACCGCCTCCTCTCCTCGGCGCGGCGCAAAATAAGCCAAGCCCTAGTCAAAGGCAAGGCGATACGGATACAAGGGGGTAATTATATGGTTAACGGAAGAGGAAGAATGGGTGGCCCCGCACTGGGGCCTGGTGGCGCTTGCAAGTGCCCGAAGTGCGGTGCGACAGTGCCACACCAGCGCGGCGTCCCGTGCTACGACCACAAGTGCCCGAAGTGCGGCACGCAAATGGCTAGGTGATGTTAATGAAAATTGTGATACCTTCAGACGGCGAAACACTCGATTCGCAGGCGAGCCAGTTTTTTGGCAGGTGCAAGTACTTCATAGTTTTGAACGTGGAGGACGGCGAGATAAAGAAGTGGGAAGCGTTTGCCAATCCCGCGCTTGAACAAGCAGGCGGAGCTGGAATCATGGCAGCACAGTTTGCCGCCGAGCATGAGGCGGGCGCAGTCATATCCTCAGCATTGGGCCCTAAGGCAGGGTCTGCACTCAGAAGTCTTGGCATAAAAACGTTTAAGGGAATATCCGGAACAGTCCAGGAAAACATATCCAAGTTCATTAACGGTGAATTGGAAGAGGCTGTTGGCTCTGCAGCATCGCCCGGGCCTTATGGCCAGGGGCCTGGTAGCGGAACAGGCCAGGGTAGGGGTGTAATGTGAACAAGTTGAAGGTGGGGGAGAGGGCGGCAGCCATAACCGTTGGCGCAACCCTTTTCCTTGCGGTGGTCAAGGGCGCTGTAGGTTATGTTGTGGGCAGCTCCGCCCTGATAACATCTGCGTTCGAGTCATTGTCAGACGTGATTAGTTCCGTATCATCGTGGTTCGGCCTCAGGATAGCGCAGCGCAAGCCCGACGAGAAATTTCCTTACGGGTACTACAAGGCAGAGAACATAGCCGCTCTTTTCATATCTCTTTTGATACTATACGCCGCAGTAAATTTCATGGTTGAGGGGTATTCCCGCTTGATGAACCCTGTGGCCATTTCCAATTATGGCATTGGCGTTGCAGCTGCGCTCGTGTCCATTGCTGTTTCCATTTTCCTTTATAGGTTCCTCTCAAAAGTGGCTCGAGACATTGGTGCCCAGTCCATTGAAGCGAATGCAAAGGATAAGAAGGTGGATATCTTTTCGTCCTCGCTTGTCTTAGTTGCAATTGTATCCCCTTTAATTGGGATGCAGTGGCTTGAGGGGGTTGTCACGATCCTCATCTCGTTTTTGGTGCTGAAGCTTGGCCTTGAGACCACAAGGGACTCTGTCCTCGCTTTAATGGACGTGAGCCCGAGCAAGGAAATCGAGGGGAAAGTGGAGACGGCGCTGCGCTCTGTTAGTGAGGCAAAGCGCTTCAAGCACTTAAAGCTAAGGAAGTCCGGCCCATTCGTTTTTGGTGAGGTCGAAGTTGAAATTACCGGCTCGATTGATGTGAAGCGCGCACACTCTGTGACAGAGGCAATCCAAAACGCTGTCAAAGGAAAGGTCACTGAAATGGAGCATTTCACTGTGCACGTTGAGCCATACAAGCCCAGGAGGAGGGTTGTCGCCATTCCTGTTAGGGAATTTGATGGTCTTGATTCAAGAACAGCTGAGAGGGTGGGGAGGGCGCACGGCTTCCTTCTCGTAACCCTTATGGGCAGCGAAGTTGGGAAAGTGCGTTCGATTGTGAACTCCCACAAAGAAAATAAGTCGCAGGCAGGCCTGCGTGCAGCGAACCTCGTTGCACGTGAAGGTGTTGACGTACTCATTGTCCACAGCATTGGTGAGATATCGTTCCACACCCTTCGCGACAGCTTTGTTGAAGTGTACAAGAGCAAGGGCCGGACAGCACGTGAAGAAATAATGCTTTTTATTGCCGGCAAGCTTAACATTATCACCAAGCCGACAAAGGAATCAGCAGGAGTGAAAAAATGAAAATAGCAATACCCGTTGATAATGACGAAGGGATGGAATCCCTAGTGAGCCACCACATGGGCCACGCCAGAATTTTTGTGGTCTACGACTCCGAGACAAAAGAGCTGTCCAGCGTGCCGATTGGCGAGGACAAGCCCGGGATGTGCGTGCCGGTCAATGTTCTTGAGAGCAAGGGCATCGAGTCCGTGTTCCTTTTTGAGGCGGGCCAGCGCGCGATAATGAAGATGCAGGCGCTTGGAATCAAGATTGTCACGGGTGAGTTCAAGACAGTGCGCGAGGTCACCGAGAACCTTGACAAGCTAAAGCCGCTTGAGGAAGGGTGTGGACATTGAAAATAGCCATTACAGGCGGCAAGGGCGGGACCGGAAAGTCCACTGTCGCGACAGCGCTCGCGTTCGAGCTCGCCAAAAAAGCAAAGGTGCTTTTGGTGGATGCGGACGTGGACTGCCCCGACGACCACCTCATCGCCTCGATTTCCCGCACCAAAATAGCGGACGTGCACAAGGACATCCCTGTTTGGGACATGGAAAAATGCACTAAGTGCGGAAGGTG
>JAUVIW010000132.1 GCA_030592525.1 archaeon | reverse complement strand
AGAAACAGGGAGTATGTTCTAACATCCTTGTCTAATAAACGACGTATCCCAATGGAAGCATGTGTCGCATATACACGCATTGCCCATCGATACACCTCATTGATGGACTTTACTACACCCCCCTTTTGGGATGCTTCCATAGATTTGCAAAAAATATAATCATCAAGCAGTAGAACCGAGGCTGAAACGCTTATTCGTCTAATCCAACGACGCCACTTTGCTCGAACTCTTGAATATTCAGATTTTTTCATAATTTATTTAAGGACTAACCGCTCCGCATAACCGGCTGGCAATGGAGCGCAGCTGAATTGCCAGCCGAGTTGATGCGGTTGTTAGGCGGACGTATTGTCACGACTGCTTTCCTTTTTCAGATCCATCTTCTTTCGCCCTCTGGAAGGTCGCTTTTGCAGCATCGACTTTCTCTAAGCGCCGTTCCCCGGCATCTCTGAGGCTATCGTAATTGAGCTTAACGATATATTCGGGATACTCTCTAGTTGGATAGCATGCCTTCCAGAAATACCTGGCGACCTCAAGACATGTGCGTGAACTCTCTCTCGCCGCTTCAAGCCATTCGTCAGGTTTTCTCCAAATCGGTTCCTTTCCGGGCGCATAGTGCATCGCTGAATCGCGCTGATGCTTGAGGCGCTCCATAAGCGACGCAAACGGTTCGATTCGCTGAGATGGGTCCCGCACCGTCAACGTGCTTTGTCCACCCGATATTATGCGAGGGTACTTTTCTAGCTTAAAGTCAATCGAGATGAATCTGCCCTTCTTGAAACCGGTCATCAGCTCTGCATCGGCACTGTTCAGGGCGGCTGGACTCCTCCCCATGAAATCATGAGCTACGCTATTCACAAATGCCTCCACAAATGCCATGAAGCTAACAACACACATCCGAGAGTAGGGTGCCAATGTTTGATTAAGTGGAGTCAGCACCTCATGGGTTGCATGCCGATTTTCTCTTCGTGAAGCCTTGAATTCCTTGGCGAAAAGATGCATCTCTTCATGGGCAGCCTCTGCTGAGGCTAGAAGGAAGAACGAATCATCAAGCAAGAAACAATCTTCCACACTAGCACGACCTGCATGGGGACCAATACCAATTCGCGCATGGAGTGGGAGGCCAGAAAACCGATAACTTGAGCAGTCCAATCTCTGGTAAAGCCATTCGTGGCTAATACCAAACGAGTAGATCTGCTTATCCTGCTTGCACAACAGACTGAAATCGGAGGCAAGTTCCTGCCAAGGCACTTTTGGAGGAGCCTTCTCCAAAAACTGGTCTACAACAGGGGCGAGCATTGAAAGGATCTTCGGCCCTTTCACTTCAATTTCTCTTGATATATCGCGCTCAAGCATAGAGCCGATATCTTCGATTACTTACCGCACCTCGGGGTTCTGGATTCCAGCCTCTGAGTCTTCCAATGATGTCATCAACTGGAGATAGATCATGGTTGCGGACAGATCGAATCTCAAATTGCCGGTCAAAACTGTCATTGTTAATGGCACCTCAATTGCGCGAGCCGCACTGGGTAGCAGGGGGCTGTTGTCAGCCCCAAGCCCCCTAAGAACCGTGCTTGAGAGTTTCCCGTCACACGGCTCAAGCATCCAATAAGGCAGACCCTTATGGGGCTGTCCGCTGATGAACTATTAAAATTACATCAACTTTGTGATACAAGCTGGCGGCCATAATCCATTTTGGGGAAGGCGCACACATCGACTTAAAGTCATGTTCTTTTGCTTTCCTTCCTTAATATAGTTCTGTCAGTGTTCTCACAATAGGACACCCGTCGGACGTCTGCCCCCTTTCAGGTCGGGTAAAGTTTGAACCCGTATCTATCCGATTACAGGATAGCGTTCGCTTTTTCCGACATCTCAATCCAGCACCTCCATCAGTATGCCTTGCGGTTTACCTGCCTTTTAGGCGAAGGTACTGGGTTTCCACGTTCCGCATAAATGATCCAATGAATGACTTAGGTGCGCCCTGGACACCGGCGGTGCTACGGGCCTGGGGGGCCTGGGGTCGGGCCAAGCCAACTTATTGATATCTAATAAATACCTCCCCAAAAGCAGGTGCTTTCAGGCCCTATATCGCTCTTTTTGGCCCCAAAAAGTGAAATATAGAAAATAGCCCCTGCCTCAACTAATCCCTATAATGCTCATTTTACCCTCAAAAAGGACGATATAGCCCCATATTTAGGGGATATTTTAAACGCATTCCATTTTATTACAATATGTTACCTTGGCCCGACCCCATTCCGACATTAAAGTAGGGCAACTGTGGTATCACTTTCTTCTAAAAAATCTCAGCAGCTTATGTTCAATGCTTGCGAATTTCGTTCGCCACTCTCTCCATACCCATGAACTTCTCCTAAGTTTTCCGTCGACAAGTTTTGCGAGTTGCTTACCGTCATTTTCAAAATGTTCAAAGGCCCTTTCTTTTGAATCGGTTTCATCGCCCCGAGCGATAATTAGCCCGTTTAAAAGTACCATTGGCCTCCATTTTTCAAGACCAGTTT
>JAUVIW010000043.1 GCA_030592525.1 archaeon | reverse complement strand
GGTATCTCCAGAACACTGACGGCTGGAACGCCGGCAAGAAGCAGGAGCTAAAGGACCGTTACCGCGACAAGTCACTAGTGCAGCTCAAAGCCCCGGAGGTGCAAGCATGAAGCAAGCGCGATTGACACTATTCACCACACCGACGTGCACCAAGTGCCCACAAGCCAAGGAAATGATCGACGAGGCGCTCACCGAAGCCCAAAAGGCTGGTGTGCATGTGAAACTCGATGTCATTGACGCTACCACGGACGACGGCATGATGACGGCATGTGAGTGGAACGTAGGCATGAACGTGCCCAAGCTCGTATTGAACGAGAGCACGGACATTGACACGCACCTTAACTTCGAGCAGATGAGCAAGCAGAGCATACTCAATGCAATCACCAGCGTAGATGAGTGAAATGGAAATAGTCGCGTTCATCCCCCAGTCATTCGTTGACTGGAAGGGGAAAGTAGCTGCCGTTATCTTCACGGCGGGATGCAGCCTGCGGTGCGGCTACTGCCATAATCCCGAGCTCCTCGAGAACCCTCCCTTGCTCAGTACTGATGATGTGCTGGCGAAGCTGAGAGGGCTCGCCTGGTCCCTTGACGGGCTTGTTATCACTGGCGGAGAGCCAACCCTGCAAAAGGACCTCGCGGAATTCTGCGAAAAAGTGCGCGCCTTGGGAATAAAGGTGAAGCTGGACACTAACGGCACGCTGCCCGAGCGCGTGAAGGAAGTGCTGCCGCACACTGACTTTGTTGCGATGGATGTCAAGGCGCCGTTTGACGACGAGAAAATGTTCCTGGTCACGCAAAAGCGCGGCGTTGTTGATGCGATGAAGGACTCCATGCGCATGATTGTCGACAGCGGTGTGGAGCACGAGTTCAGGACGACGTGGGACCCGCAGCTGGCGCCAGAGGACCTGCTTGAAATAGCGAAGCTCGTGCCGACGCACTGGGTGATACAGCAGTTCAGGCCCAACAAGTGCTATGACGCGAAGTACTTGCAGAAAAAGACGACTGATTATGATTTGCTGAAGGCGACGGCAGAAAAGGCAGAGGGGCCGAAGAGCGTCGCAATCCGCAGCGAGCTCAACGGCGAGGAAGAAATACGGTGAAGCGCTTAAATATCTGTGTTGCCTACCTGAGGGCATGGCAAAAAGGAAGACTTTGTTTGAGGAATACGCGTTTGAGGTCGGTGTGGTAACTCTACCGGCATACTTGGTGCTCATATCCTTCGGGATATTCTACTTGGGCTCAAGAGAAGGCGCCGCACTGCTGCTGGTCGGCACAATAGGCAGCCTGTCGTCACTCTGGTCCCTCAAGATGGGGTACAAAGACATCAAGTGGTAGTGTGGACTTCGCACGGATAATACCGCAGTCATTTGACTACTGGAAAGGGATGCCAGCACTCGTAGCCTTTGCTTCAGGAAAAGCGATGTGCGGGTTTGAAAAGAACTACGGCACCGAGCTCAATGGAAACGATGTAGAGGGGGAGCTGCTCAAGACAGGGTACAGTGTCAAGGCCATAGTGATTGTGGGCACGGAGCCGTGCGCGCAGCAGGACCTGCCAATCTTCTGCAAGAAAATGCGGCTCAAGAACAAGAGGGTGCGCGTAAGGACATCGGGCTCGAGATACGGGACGCTCGAGAAGCTAATCAACAGGAAAGTTGTTAACTATGTCGAGCTCTCGCTCAAGGCGCCGCTGTACGAGGACTCGTACAAGAAGGTTTGCGACGTGGACTTCTCGAGGGTGCGCAAGAGCCTGCAGCTCTTGGCTGAAAGCAAGGTAAAGCACGAGTTCAGTGTTACGTGGTCGCCTGACTTAACTGCCAAGGATATCGAGGAGCTTGCGGGGCAGGTTGGCGAAGAGGCGTTCGTCATCGAGGCCTTCGAGCCCGGCGGGTGCTCGGACGCGAAATACAACTCACTCCCCCCGACGGACTACGATGCGCTCAAGGCGCTTGCACAGCGCATAAAGGGGCCGAAGGAAGTGCGCATCCGGTTCGGCAACAAGGAGGAACTCGTTTGAGGCTGTTCTACGGGTTTCACATCAGCGAAGAGGCGCGCGGCGCGCTCCGCAAAGAGCTCGAGGAGCTCAAGAAGTCAGGTACTGACATGAAGCTCGTGGAGCCCGAGAACCTGCACATCACGCTGCTTTTTGTGGGGGATGTCAAGGATGCTGAGAAGTACAAGAAGGCGCTGGACTCGGTGCCGAAAGGGGCTTTTGATATCAGGCTGTCGGACTTCGGCGCGTTCCCCCACGAGGACCGTGCGAAAGTTGTCTGGGCAGGCATCGAGCCCGAGGAAAACATTATAAGCATACACAGAGTTATCTGCAGCCAATTAGGGTCAGAGGAGACAAAGTACAAGCCACACATCACACTCGCCCGCCTGAAAGGCGAGCCGGACAGCGTGGTGAGGAAAACGCTCGCAAAGAAGCTCGGCACACCCATCAAGGTGGACCGCGTGCAATTGCTTGAAAGCCACCTGACTCCGAAAGGCCCGAAATACAAGGTGATCCATGAAGTTCGCTTATAGTGCAATGGCGGTTATGCTCCTCTTATCCGTAGCCAGCGCAGTCACATTCATCGGGACGCTTGACGACGGGTCGAGCGTCGTAGAGGAAGAGGCGTACGTCGCGCTCATCAAGGCATCAAAGAACCAGATGCGCGTAAACAACATGTTCGGGATGCAGATGTTCCCGACAGCAATAGTCGGCGGGGCAGCCGTGCCAATGAACGTGCCCATCGTGCCCGTTCTGCAGGACGGCCAAGTGGTGAGCAACTACCAAATAACATACCCCGAGAACTTCGCGAACCAGGTATATGTCTCAGCCGCAATAGCCCTTGAGCCCGAATACATACAGCACACGATAACGCTCGAGAACACTGACGAGAACGAGGAAAAGCTCGTTGACCTCGAGATACTGCTGAGTGGGACGGGGTCGACGTACATTTACGCGCCGTACAAGCGCAACCCCGGTGCCAAGTACCTCCTGCTCTCGCCGCCGTACAACATGGAGAAGGCAGAGGCGCTTATCGTGGCATTCGACAACCTCATGCCGTCTTTCGAGCAGCCGCTCGAGATAAACGTGAAGCCCTCGCTCTCGAAGACCCTCTCGTGGAACATCAAGCTCGCTGCGAAAAGCACGCAGACCATCAGCCTCAAGTACAGCACGGGGTATGTCACGGACGAAACGCTCCTGCAGCAGAGTGGGTTCAACCCATCAATAAGCAAGCAGTACCTGATTAACACGGGAACGGACGGCATATTCAACATACTCAACAGGGAAAGCGTTTCGGAGTTCGATATCGCGGCCACAGACGGGATGACCGCAACAGACTTGCTCACAGCGATAAGCGACGCGCTCGACAGCCTCCCGGACACGGTGAGCAAGGAAGAGGCATTGCCGCGGGCCATCGACATAACTGATGTGAACAGCCGCCAGGGCACGGGAATAACCTCGCTCGAGAAAGCAGTTGTGTTCCGCGAGCTCGCGAGGGAAAACGGCCTCCCGGCCGAACTGCACATCGGGCTCAAGGACGGCGAGTACTACGCGTGGACAGAGGCATTCATCGGCTCAAGCAAGTTCACATACGACCCGCGCAAGGACAAGGGAGAATATACTGAAGTGTACGCAGAGCCGTCACTCACGAACTGCAAGGGCGATGACATGCAGGCATGCCCCTGGTCCGGAGGCATAAGGACCGACCTGCTGTGTATCGGTGACTTCTGCGTCTCAGGATTCATACTCATAGCGCTCGCCGCACTGGTGTTCATAGCGCTGTTTGCGATATTCCAGTACAAGACAGAGCTGATTTACCCGCTACTGGGAAGCCATAAGAGCGCGGGCGGGATGATGAAGCGCTCGCTCGCGGGGACATACAACGTCATCGAGACAAAGTACGTGCCAAAGAACCCCCTCGAAAACGCGGTGTTCGGCGAGCTCAAGCGCAGGTCAGGCGTGTTCAACGAAGTTGACTACGCGCGCACCACCGGGTTCTCAGAGCCACTGGTGCAAAGCGCGCTCGAGTACTTCCTCGACATCGGCATAATCAAGAAGAGGTACTGAACATGAAGCTGAGTGAGATAAGGCCCACGAAAAAAGAAAGGGAGGATGACCTCAAGCTAGCGAAGAGCATCGTCAGGCGGATAAAGCGCCTGGGCCGCGAGGCAATGCTCGTTGGCTCGCTGGCAAAGGACACGAACCTGCGCGGGGATGCGGACCTCGACATATTCATACTGTTCCCGAAGCGCATGAAGCGCGAGAACCTCGAAAAGGAAGGGCTTGATATAGGGACAAAGGTCTGTGGGGCTTACGGGGCGAAGCCGGAGAAGCATTACGCAGAGCACCCGTACATACACTCAAAGATTGAGGGGCACGCGATTGACATTGTGCCGTGCTACAAGCTCAAGAAAGGGGACAGGATTATCAGCGCTGTGGACAGGACACCACTGCACACGGAGTACGTGCTCAGGAACTTGAAGAACCCGAACGACGTGCGCAAGCTCAAGAAATTCATGAAGCTCGTCGGAGTGTACGGCGCGAACATCGAGACCAACGGGTTCTCGGGATACTTGTGCGAGCTGCTCGTGCTCAAGTACGGCTCGTTCAAAAATGCCCTCAAGGCGGCGGCGAACTGGCATGAGGGCACGCGCATCGAGATGGTGGAGAGCAAAGCGAAGTTCAAGGAGCCGCTCACCGTCATCGACCCCACTGACGCAAGGCGCAATGTTGCTGCTGCCGTGAGTGAGGAGAATTACTGCACGTTCATAACACTCGCAAGGGCGTACATTGAAAAGGGGCACATGCCCGTCAAAAGAAAGCTGTTGCCGGGAAGGGGCAAGCTCTTCGCTGTCGAGTGGAAAATCGGCGACGAGAACGAGGAAATTATTTGGTCGCAATTGCAGAGGTTTGAGAAGAAGGTGCGCAAGGCGCTTGTCCGCAGGGAGTTCGGGGTGATTGACTCATGGGTCTGGACCGACTGCTGCTCAAAGGCACAGCTCCTGGTGGAGCTCGAGGTGTGGGAGCTGCCTGCTGTTAACGACTGGCCTGGGCCGTGCGTTTATGACCGAGTCCATGCCGGGAAATTCATCGAGAAGTACGGGAAAATCGTTGTCCGCGGGAACCGCGTTGTGACCGAAAGGAAGCGCGAGTTCAGGACCGCGAAGGCGTACCTGAAGCAACTGCTCAAGCAGCCGCCATCGCACCTCGATGGAGCGAAGTTCACGATAAAGGAGGGCGCCGCAGCGAAGAAAACAGAGGCGTTCAAGGGCTACTCCACTAAGTTTTGGGTATTGAGATAAAAAGGGCGGCGTGCCCAATTTCTGGTGATGAAGAAGCCGGAACCTAGCAAAGCTGAATGGCTAGGTGCAGGGAAGCACGGGGTCACGTACATCGTTATCGATGAGAAAGAAGGCAAGAAGCTAATGAAGTACCTGTACACCTACTGGGAACGAAAGGACTTGTTTCCGAAAGCGAAGGGCAGGCCGCAGACAATATGGGACAGCAAAAAGGCATTCAAGGACTTAGCGAAGCAAGGGTGCAACCTCCCTGATAACATAAAGTTGGACGCAAAGCGGAACGTGATGTACTGTGAGTACTACGGGAAGGCGATACCCACAGGCGACCCCGACCTTATGAGGCTCGTCTTGGCGCAGGGCGGCCCCAAGCTCGTTAAGAGGATGGCTCGCGAGCTCGCGAAAGTCCACGCCGCCGGATGGTTCCACTGGGACACACCACTCACCGTGATGCACATAAAAGAAGACGATTTAGTCCCGGTATCGTGGGACGTGGGCAACGTCATGAAAGCCCGGCTAAAGAAAGGGTGGTGGTTCAAGTACGACATGGAGCGCACGGTCGAGGAGCGCATAGACGGGAAAATAAATGAGTGCAAGGTCGTTCCGAAACAGTACCGCGCGCTGTTCCTCAAGGAATACTTCAAGCACAACCGCCAAGTGAAGGCCGTTGACTGGGGAGCGAAAATGGGCTGGGTGCGCGAGAAGGATAAGAAGAGGCTCAAGGAAATCGCGAGAAAGAACAAGAAGAAGGCCAAGCCCAAAAGCTTTTTAAAGCGGCCCTCTCACAAAAAGTAACAGGTGCTGAAAAATGCAGTACGACAATAATCGCTAGGTGCCGAGACGGCTTTGCCTAGTGGTTTCTCTTTATGATGGTGTCACGGGGCTTAGCTTAAAGTAGGCGCTTAGGCTCAAGGTGAAAACATGGAATTCCAGACCGTATCACAGGTTCCCGAGTATGACGGAAAAGTTATCAAGCTCAGGGGGTGGGTGTACCGCCATCGCGCCAGCAAGACCATTGCGTTCGTGGTGCTGCGCGATGTCACAGGCACGGTCCAGTGCACTGTCAAAGGTGACCTGTTGCCCAAGGCGGATGAGCTGCGCATAGAGTCAGCCATCGAGCTCGAGGGCAAGGTGCACAAGGACGAAAGAGCGCCTGGTGGATACGAGATAACGGTTACTGGCTTGGATGTCGTTCACTTAGCGGAAAGGTTCCCGATAACAAAGGACCAGAGCACGCAGTGGCTCAGGGAGCAAAGGCACTTGTGGCTCCGATCGCAAAAGATGACCGCGATACTCAAGGTCAGGAGCGCGGTGTTCGGGGCGATACACGATTACTTCAGGGGCAAGGGGTACTACGAGTTCCACTCCCCGATGTTCACGCCGTGCATGGCCGAGGGCGGGTCAACGCTGTTCACAGTGGACTACTACGGAAAGCCGATATTCTTGGCGCAGACATGGCAGCTCTACGCAGAAGCGGCAATCTTCGGATTGGAAAAGATTTACACCATCGCGCCGTCGTTCCGCAGCGAGAAGAGCCGGACATCGAGGCATTTGACCGAGTACTGGCATGCCGAAGTTGAGACGGCGTGGCAGGGCTTTGACGCGCTGCAGGAGCAGGGCGAGGAGCTCGTGGCATTCATCTGCCAAGCTGTTGCCAAAAAGTGCGCTAAGGAGCTTGAGGAGCTGGAGCAGGACCCAAAGAAAATAGCGAAAATCAAGGCGCCGTTCCCAAGGATTACTTACGACGAGGCAATAAAGATACTCAAAAAGGACGGGATGAGCATAGCACCGGGGAAGGATTTGCGCACGCTCGAGGAAGAGAAGCTCATGGAGCACTATGAGCTGCCGCTCATCGTGACGAGGTACCCCAAGGCAGTCAAAGCGTTCTACATGCGCGAGGATCCCGAGGACCCCTCAAAGGTGCTGGCTTATGACATGCTTGTTCCGAGGGTGGGTGAAATTATTGGCGCGAGCGAGCGCGAGACTTCAATCGACGAGCTCGAACGCAAGCTGCGCGAGGAAGGCGAGGACACGAGCACTTACGAGTGGTACTTGGACACAAGGAAATACGGCTCAGTGCAGCACAGCGGGTTCGGGCTTGGTGTTGAAAGGGTGATACAGTGGCTCTGTGGCTTGGACTCAATCCAGGATGCAATTGGGTTCCCGAGGACGCCGGACAGGACTACGCCTTAAGCGTTTTTTCGTCAACGTTTTTTTACTAATCGGGGGCCGAGCGTCCCCGTAACAGGAAAAAGGTTGCTGGGCTACGCCTTGAGCATCTTCTCAAGCTCTTCTAGCTCGTACAAGGCGTCTTTGAGGGCTTCCTGGTCCTTCTTTTTCTTTGAGCCATCAAGCTTTTCTTCGACATGCACGATTTCTTTTTCCACGGCCTTGACTGTGGTGGGTATTGGCTTCTTTGCGACTGATGGCGGTGGCGGGGACAATGGCTTTTTCACGCGCTTGGGTGAGACCATTGGCGGCGCTGGAAGCGAAGGTGGCTTAGGCATCGGGAGCGCAACCCCGGCTGCGTGCGGCTCGGATTCCTTCACGGTTATGCCACGAGACTCGAGCACCTCTTGCCTGATGGCCTGTGCGACAGGGGGAATGCTCTTCTGGAGGAAAGCGATGTTGCCCTTGAGCTCGCGGTCGTGAGAGAGGTTGTGCCAGTCAACTACATGAATCTTCAGGCTGTAAGTGCCTTTGC
>JAUVIW010000079.1 GCA_030592525.1 archaeon | reverse complement strand
GTTCAGTGTGTTCACGCCAGTGATCGGGGTTATAGTAATTACTATAGCGATACTCATCGCGAGCTCGATAATACACTCGGAAAAAGTGAGCATGGCAGGCACGTTCCAGTCCTACCAGACGCTTGAACTTACAACACTGCTCGAAGAGTCACAGAACCGCGTACAGGAAAGGGTGCGCGCCGGCATACTGGACAAGATAGGGAAGTACATGTACTCGATCACGACAGAGCAATGCTTTGTGCGGAGCAACGAGAATCCCGGAGGCGTTAATGAGGGCGCGCTGCAGACTCTTGAGGACAGTGAGTACTGCCACAACAAGGTGCGGGACCAAACACTCAAAGTCGTGTACACAGAGATTATTTCAGGTGTGGTCCTTACGGACGAGCTGAGCACCACGCTCGGAAAGCTGCCCGGCAAGCTGTCCATGTACGAAGTGAAGGTGAATAAAGTTAATTTCAGTAAGGCAATAGAGGAAGTTGCGTTCGTTGACTGTGGCTTTGATATAAGTAACAATGAATGGGACGACAGGCTCACAAAATGTAACGATGGAAGAATAAAAGTAAAAGTAGACTACTCCTCACTCGAGGACACGCCAATAGCGGAAATAATCACGCAGGACGCGCGGCTCGAAGTTTTCCTTGACCCGAATGAGAGGGAGTACACGACCGCGGACCCGTATGGCTTATACGCGTGGTTCGTGGGGGAGCTGCACTCCAACTTTAGCATACTCGACCCGACGTGGCACAATGCCGGCGGGCTCGCGGAAAGCGGGGAAATGGACAGCATTGACGGCTATGGAGAGCAGTCACGCGGATGCTCGGGAGAAGAGTGCTACGGCGATGGAAGCGAGTGGTACCATTACAAGCACGCGCTGCAGCAAAGGCAGCCCGCAGAAGCGCTCGAAAGCACGGAATACCCCCAAGGGATTTTCCAGGCCGCGAACCCTGACGATGACGACGAGCCCGTTGACTTAGCCGAATGGTACGAGGACAATGTGGACAAGCGCGACGAGCTCAGGCACAAGAGCACGGCAAGCGTCACAACGCTATATGACAAAATAGCCGGCTACGAGGCAGGCATAGGGCTTGACGCAACCGCAGGGTGCTCGGAGTCAAGCGTGAGCGAAAACTACTGCAAGAACAAAATCAACAAGTCACCAACACAACAAATATTCACGGGGGGCACAGTGCAGAAGCTTGGTGGTGAGTGGACAGGCGGCAACTGCCTGGGGATTGGGACAGTGCAAACAGCGCTCAGCTTATCTGAAACAAAAGATGTAGGAATAGAAGTAGATACCATTGATGACTACGACGTGAAATACGTTAACAGCGACGGGAGCGGAAGGCTCAAGGAAATTGTTGACGAGCTCACGGAAGAAGTCAAGGATACGGGTGTGTACCGGGCGAGCATCGGGTATTACTCAGGCCAGGAACCAAAGTTCAGGATACGCGTGAACTCATCACAATACTATACCACTTATGACAAAGTGGACCCCACCACTAATGAAAAGATACCGATGGTTGGCGGCGACAACTGGCACTGCGGGCAGTACACTGTCGCATACATACCAAACGTGAACACGGACCTTGACGGCAGCGGGAAAACAGAGACAGAGCACACCTGCCCAATACTGTACAACTCCGCAAGCAAGGCAGAAGCGATGTTTACGTCACTGCCAGTGAACTTCCAGTGCTCGACATACACAATGTACGCGGTGAACGAGGAATACCACTTGTACAGGAACACGCCGCAGGACAATGAAGTGAACAAAAGGGTGTTCGCGACACACATGAACTCATACAAGACCGTGCTTGAGGACTATGATTATGCGGACTGGGATGACGCCAGTAAGCGCGAAATGCTTGGCTTGCAGGCACTGTGGAACGGGGCAGCGCACTCGAACTCAGAGTACACTCCAAGCATCACGATACACTCAGGGCACGAAATAGTGCCCAAGTACACAGTGATGATAAGGTACTGCGTGTACGAGTACGAAAGCGGGTGGGATGAAGTCAAATCGGCGTGCGAGTGGATTAACCCCAGCGGGCTGCAGGTCCTGCACCCGGAAAACAAGTGCCCAACAGACACAACGAGCGACGAATGCGCGCTGTTATGGGGCGCCACCTAACACTATATATAGTAAGCACCGGAACGCCTTTATATAATAAAAAGGCATAGTTTAGCCAGAAAGCTCTTGAAGGCGTTCCCAATGGATATACATGCTATCTACTCCCAAATAGAGGACAAGTGGTACGAAGTCCTCGACAAAATCGATGAGAGGGGGGTGCCAATCTACAAGGTCATAGACCCCATCGAGAATGCCGGGATACCCTCCCTGCCGCTCTTTGCAGGCGTCATGATTATCCTCATTGCGATACTTGCGTATGTGCTCACCGCGCAAGGCGTTGCAGGAGTGCCAATAAGTATCATGGACACGGACGGCCTGCCGGCTGCAGGTGCCTTATTGTCAGCAGAGTGGGGCGATGACGGGCACGCAGAAGCCACGGCCGACGACGAAGGCCAGGCAGTAATCAGCCTGCCATCAGGCCAGGATATACTGTTACAAGCCACCCGGGACGGGTGCGAGCCGGCATCCGAAACAATCACGACTCCGGTCGAGAGCTATGAAATCATTATGAACTGCAAGCTAACGCCGGCGTTCGCAGGATGCCTCGAGATAAGCGAGGACATGGAGTCAACATACCTGATTTCGCCTGACGGCTACCCGGCAAGGGACTGCAAGGTCCGCGTGCACCCGGCGTGGGACGCGACCAAGGCATTCAACGTCGGCTGGAGAGTCGACGCCTCCGGGACACTGATTATTTCGGACCCACAGGATGAGTGCCCGACCAACAGCGACACGATCGAAATCGACTGTGACGGATTGAAATACTCTTCGAGCATCTCGCAGTTCCTACAGGACCTCAAGCTGCACAACACAATCACCATGACGCCGAAGGAGCCGGTGCAGGCACCGGACCCCAAGTCATTGGACGATGACCAATTAGTCCGTTTGCCGCAGCACATCGAGAACGAGTACGGAACTCCTTTGGAGGGAGTGCGTGTGCTCGCTGTGGACGAGGACGGCAACCCGCTGGACCTCTCTGACTTCGGGAACGTGGAGACAGAGTGCACCACGGACACAAACGGCGACTGCATGCTCATATTGCCGCGCGGCCAGGACTTCATGATAACCACGCACGACCCGAGGAACGCGTACCACCCTGTTGACGACCCGACGCTGTACACGGCTGATGCCGATGACGCGCTGGACATCAACACGCTCACAGCACAGGAAGGGTTCGAGACAACTGTCTACGTAAAGGAAGAGAACCGCCAGAACCCCATCGCGGGCGCAAGCATCGAGATAACATACAACGGAAAGCACATCGGGTACCCAATGTACACGAACGGCCAGGGGAAGGTTACTGTGGTTCTTCTCAAGGGCACGCAGTACAAGATGGGCGTCAGGCACCCACAGTACGACCCAATCAGCACGAATGTGACCGGCGACGAGGACACGACTGTGTTCATGGAGAAGGTTGACATCACGACCACGGGCGACCTCTCAATCACTGCTTACAACGCGCACCGCACGCGCGACCCATTGCCGGGGACAAGAATCAAGCTGATTGACGGCAACGGAACAACGTACTCAGAGCAGCTCACGAACGACGCCGGGCAGGTTTACTTCGGCAACATACTGCCGGACACCTACACCATCCGCGCGCTGCCCAACGGAGGGGCAACATACCAGGACAAGGGCACTGCCACAGTCACGTCACAGAACGTGACAGAGCTAAAGATTGATGTCATGCCCGTGCAGGTCGAGATTACCGTGTTCCCACTCATCGAGATAGATGACGACAAGTACGTGCGCAAGGAAGGCGTGCGCGTCGAGGTGTGGAACGCATACTACGAAGAGCTCGAGGAAACAATCATCACGAACCAAGAGCGCAAGGTCAAGTTCGAGATAGACCGCGGGACAGAAATGTACTTCATCATCACATTCGAGGAATCCGGAAAGAAGTACGGCCCGGAAGTGACGGAGACGCACACCTATTACTCAGACTACTCAGAGAACGTGTACGTGTACGAGCAGCCAGAGGACGTAACCATCAGCCTCCGCATGCTTGACGCATCAGGCACACTGCTGTCCACCGTGGGCTCAAGCGAGCTCAACCACGGCGAGTACTACTACGCACAATTGAGCACCGCGCTGCCCGAGTTCAGCGTGGACACGCCTTACGACGAGACAATCATAGAGTTCTTTGTCGGCGACCCGGGCGAGCTAAGGAACACGCAGCAGACGCCTGTCACGATAACAGACATCTCGCTCAACGACATCGCGGTCGAGGACCCGTTCGTTGCCTCGGTGTTCAAGGCGAACAACTACGAGTACGGCCAGGAGCCTTCGGGAGATGACGAGGGGCTCAGCAAGTACATCAAGGTCACACTCGGCGATTACACTCCGGTAAGAACATACACCATCAACATCCCGCTGTACGTGCGCGAGCTCGCGCCGCCCGGAGCCACGAAGTTCTCC
>JAUVIW010000106.1 GCA_030592525.1 archaeon | reverse complement strand
GTCCTTCAGGACAATGGCTGTGCACCCGCCCGATTGGGTTAGGGCCTTGCACCCGCGGTTCACTGAGGCGACCAATGCGCCTTCTGTTGTTGCCAGCGGCAGCAAGACATCGCGGCCATTAACTCTCACTGGTCCCGCAATGCCGAGCGGCACCTGCGTTGCGCCAATCATGTTCTCTATCTTCGTGTCTTCCGGCAGGCAGTGCTTGCCAATGCAGTCCAGTGTTGTGCCCGATTCATCTTCCACGGCCTTGCGGCGCGCGGCAGAGTCCGCTAGCTCATGCAGTTTCATAAAGCGTTAAATAGCCCTGCGTGGTTTATTAGCGTATGCGTTGGCTTCTCACCCTAATCACGTTGATTTGCGTAGCCAGTGCGGCTGTTGACTTGAGCGTGGTCGCCACGGTCGACGGCGACATCGTGTACCAGAACGCGACGTTCACCATCACCAATCACGCGAATGAAACACTATCCTCAATTCCGCTTGCCGAGGGCTGCGAGTTTTTCACGGGCACCGCTCTTGAGAATAACTCGTTCGCCGTCAATCTCGCGCCCGGCGAGACCGCTGAACTGTCATTCATGACAGAGCATTTAGGCATCGTGAGCCACACGAACGACCACCATGTTTTCTCGGCGTCGTTCAACGCACCCACTAATGTGAGCTCATTGACAACAGTGCTCGTCCTGCCCGCGGGCTACCTGATTCGCGGCTCCACACCCATAACCCCTCAGGGTGGCTACTCCTCTGACGGCCAGCACATCATCGTGGTCTGGCAGGGCGCCAACATAACCGCTGGCGAGCCCATGTCCTTTGTCGCCAGGTACGAGCAGCCGTTCGGCCCCATGATACAGATGGTGGAGACATTCATTCCGGTGACCGACAGCTCCCTCTTCGTGCCGGGCATCATCCTCGCGTTCCTGTTCGGCTACTTCCTTGCCGCCGGCTTAGTTGGTGCGGTTATGCGGCAGGTGAAGCGCATCCGCGTCAATTTGAACCCTGATGAGAAGACAGTGGTCTACTACCTCGAGAAGCATGGTGACACTGAGCAGGCGAAGCTCATGCGCGAGCTCGACTTCTCGAAAGCCAAGTTATCACGCCTATTGCGCGAGATGGATGAGCGTGGCCTCGTGAAGCGCACGCCGCGCGGAAAAACCAATCTAATCTCTTTGAAATAATGCTTTTGGAACAATTCGGAGCTCTGTGCGAGCTTCTTTTGCGAATCAGGCGGTGGTGGAAACACCGCCCAACGACTGTTCCACATTGTTCCAAATCATAATAATATAAAGGATTGACGTAAACCATAGTGCCACGATTAGGAGGGGCGGCTTGACGTTCATTGAGCACCTCCTTGTTCCCATCTGCCGCCTCCCCACCATTTTTTCATGCTTAGAGCTCCCTATTTTTAATGGGGGTGCGTTTCCGTGCCTGTTATAGATCTCTGGGATGAAGAAGAGGAGTGGGAAGAGGACGACTCTTAGTCCCGCTGCCTGTTTTGAGCATTATCCCGTACGGCTGAGGTTATTACTCACTGCTCCAGCCCAGCTCATCCAAATGTTTCTCTAGCCGGGCCTTGAGCGCTTTCATCTCGTTCTGGTTCAGGGCAAAAACGTTTCTTCCCTGCGCCAGCCCAATGGGCTTGATATCGTGCTTGCCCATGAAGTCGATGAACAGCAGCCTGGGGCTGGCGACCCAGAGCATGCTGGCGTCATCCTTGAGCGCATCGCCAATCATCATCGCGAGTGTCTTTTCCGCGAGGCCTGTGTGCGCGAATGCCTTGGATGACTTGTATCCTTTTTCATCGGGATCGTTGCTTTTCTTGCCGAGCTCGAACGTGGGGAAGAACGTGCCAATCTCAGCGAACCTGTTGCTGGTAATCCCTTCCTTGTCTGCTTTTTCCCAGACAAGGACACGGGGATCCAGGCTGCTCTTCGCCCTTTCCTTTTCTTCTATGCTTAGTGTTGCGTGGCCGATGCGTGTGTCTGGGACGCCTTGGCCAATAATTTTGGTGAGTGTTTTCTCCAGGCCTTCTGAGGACGCCTCATATTTTGGGGTGGCGTGGATGTGGTACTTGTGTACTCCCTGGGTGTCTTCTATTAGCTCTGAGTTAATTTTTATTCCGAGCTTTCGCTTTCTTTTCGGCTTTGGGTCGTGCATGGGGTCCAGGAAGGGCATTGGCTTACCCTCGCCTTTTCTTGTTCTTTTTCTTCAGCTGCCCGTAGTCGTCTGTCTTGAGCTCCTGGTCGCCGACTTCTTCCATCGCCTTCTTGATTAGCTCGTCAGCGCGCTTCCTGCCGTCCTTATCCCCGAGCAGCTTCTTGGCGAAGTCGGACAGCTCTTCATCAGGGGCCGCCTTTACAGGGCTCTCCCTGAGCTTGTTCAGGTCAATCCCTCCGTTGACGACGCGCGCCTTGCCCTCCAGGCCCTCGGGCAATGGGTCGTAGTGGTTCTTGTAGATTATGTCCACGCCCTCCACGAGCTTCTCCGGGCTTTCTTTGATGAGCTTGACTGTTTTCTGTAGCCCGTTGTGCGTGAACGTGTACTCGAAGTGGCTGCCACTCACCTTTTTTGACTCGAGACCGCTGACGCCTTCGAGCGCGTCTATTGCCCTGCGCATCTGCACAGGGTCGTGGGACTCGTGGTGGAACACGAACTCGTGGGCGTTCGCAAAGCGCTCTATGGGGGATAGGTCAGGCTTTTTCAGGGCATCCGCCCCAGTGAGGCACAGCACCTTCCTTTTCTTCATCTCTTTTGGCATGCTATACTAATGCATTTGGCTGGATTTAAGCCTTAGTCTGATTACCTCCATCTGGGGGATAGCGGTAAGGCTGCAGGGAGTGAAAATGGCGCGTCAACCCGATGAGAGTCGCGTTGAGGTGACGCATAATCAAAAAAGTAAAAGCGGAGAAAGTTCTCCGCTGCTGTGGCGACACTATGTTCTCATCCACTTCATTTAAAAACGTTTCGCTTGAGCCCATGCAACAATCCTACGGAGTTCGCTTTCTGTCTAACTCGTGTTAGACAGCAGTGGTTTACTGCGGTAAAGTGCGTATTGCTGCCATAATGCGCTGTGGTCCGCGAGCGCCGGAGGCGCGAAGCTTTTCGTCAACGTTTTCGAACCCTAGCGAAGCTAGGGTGGAGAAAAGGTTGGGTTATGGCCGACAGTGCTGTGGGTTTCCCATTCGCTCTCGCAGAATAGTAATGCCCACAACGCAGGAGGGCTTAGCTTCCGGGTTCGGTATGTGTCCGGGCGTGGCCCCTTCGCTAT
>JAUVIW010000098.1 GCA_030592525.1 archaeon | reverse complement strand
TGCCTCTGCAGCACGCTTGCGAGTGCTAATTCCTCAATATGGCCCATTCACGTCCCTACCAAGAACTGATAGGGATTACGGGACAACGATTTATAAAGGTTTCGCGGGAAAATCCGGTTTCAGAGGGCTAGATTAAGGATTTATATGTCTTCCAACCGATAATATACTCATGGTGCTCGAAAAAGTTATCCACGACGCAAATCTCGCAATAGTCAGGGCTAAGAAAAAGGGAGTCAAGCCCGCCGCGGCTGCACGCGTTGGAACAGACATGATATACCGCAAGCGCAAGCAGGTCGGCCTTGGCTACCAGATATCTGGAACAATCAGCAACTACATAAACAAGAAAGAAGTCCAGATAAAAATGGCTAAGACTTTCAAACGCATCCTTAAAGAGCACCACAAAAAAATCGGCAAAGAGCCGTTTGCATCCACCGTGAAAAATCTTGACAATGAGATTCGCAAGTTTGAGAAAAAAGATCCACGAAGCGTAGGGCGAGGCAAGCTTGCAAGTGACCTGACATCCATAGCGAAAAAGGGAAATGGCGACATAATACTCAAGCATGACATACCATTAAATTTCAGCAGGTTCAACCAAGGGCCAAGCAGCAACAACAAGTTCAGTATCGTAGTCGTCAGCGGGGAGAACCCACATAAGAAAAGGCAGCGGGGCAAGGACCGCGCCATTTCTCATCTTTCAGGCGTGACAAATATCATTGACCCTGTGAAAGTCGCGAAGCTCATGCGCAAGAAAACAAAAGAAGTCGCGCCCAAAACCTGGGGCGACCTCAAAATAGAGATACATTCGCCTGATGGCTATTTCGTCTTTGATTACTAGACAATCTTGGGCGAATGTTAATATAAACGACTTGAATTAGTGTTAGCCATGAGGGTGCGTTTGGCATATTCAGGGGCTCGGAAGCGGATGAACGATATCTGCAATGCTGACTGGGACGCTTTCTACCGGCCGCTCATCGGCGACAGCAAAGTTGAAGCCATGATTAAGAAGCAGCAGAGGAAGCCGCGAAAGCACAAGAGGAACACAAAGCATGTGTGGTCACTCGTGGTCGAGGACAAAGGCGTGAAGGGATTCGCAGTGTGCGAAGTGAAGCGCGGCGAGGGGCACCTGATAGCGATGTACATTGACCCCAAGGCCACTGGCAAAGGCTATGGCTCGGCGCTCATGGACCGCGCCTTTGATGACTTCCGTGAGCGCGGTGTCAAGCGCGTGCGCACTGAGACGCTTGTCAAGAACAAGGGCGCGATACGGTTCTATGAGCGCTACGGCTTCAGGAAAAAGCAGAAGCTGAAGTACATGCACAAGTTCATGAGCTGGCGCCTCGTGAGGGAGCTTTAAATAGAGGCTGTGAGTTAGTGGTGCCAATGCCCAAAAAGAAAAAGAAGAAGCGGGAGTTCGAGCCGTTTGAAGAGGAGATTGACCAGGCGGTCGAGAGCGACCTAATCCGGCCCCTCGAAAAGCAGCTGCCGCTCAAATGGCAAAAGGAGCTTGAGAAGGATGTCGTCGTCCCGCTCAAGCGAAGGCACATCCTCGGAATAACATTCATCATCGTCGCAGCCGCAATATTCTCCACTGCCATCATCGGCTTCGATGTCGCGACTCCGGGCACCATGAACCCGTTCATTGAGGACGAGCCAGCGGAACCGCTCAAGGAGTGCGTGGAAATCCCACCGATTAACCTGGTTGCATTGACTGGCGGCGCCCAAGGATGCGATGTTGATGTGTTCGACGCAGACGGCTATCCTGTTGACGCGGGCTGGTCAATACAAGACAACTCCCTGGTCATCACGGACGCGTGCCTGCTTGAAGACTATACAATACGCATCAAGTGCGGGAAAGAAATCAGGTATGAAGATAATCTGCTTGATGCCCTTGCGGACATGCTGGACGGCGAAATAATCCTAGTAGTGCTGCCGGAAAAGGAGCCGGAGAAGCCGCCTGCCACAGTGTTCCCAGGATGCGAGCACGGGTACGATGATGTTAACATCACAGCGAACGAGGTCACGAACATGGGCGCGTGCTTCCGGGAGCGCGAAGAGTACAACGCGTGCATTGCGTGGGGCATGAAGAACGGGCACGAGCAGGAAGTGCCTTCTTACGAGCTGACGCTCGCCTACTATTACGCGGCGCAGAGGTGCGCGGTCAGCATAGAGGACCGCGAGCTAAGCGCAGAAATCGAGGGGTTTGTCTTGGTGTACGATGACTGCTGGCGCCTGCCTTCGGACTCAAACTACTACCTCATGGGAGAATGCTTCGTGAAGTACGAGGTGAACACGGGGCACACCTGGTCCAACTCAACCGAGCTGATAGCGAACATGAGCAGGTACGAGGCTTTGGGCCTAAAAGAGATAGAGGCATACAACACGAGGATGAGTGCCTCTACCTAACTGCTTTACCACGGGCAAATGCCCTTCTTCTTCAGCGCGCCGTTCAAGTCCTTCTTCATGTCCAGCGCTGCATCGCGGGCAGCAGCGGCGTATTCCCCGCCACGCTTCTGGTACGCGAAAATAATCCCTCTTGACGAGTTCACGATGGCCCCATAGCCGTCCTCGTTGAACGATGGCATGGTGTCCATTGCCCCACCGCCCTGCGCGCCGTAGCCCGGCACGAGGATGGGCGTCTTCGGCATCATCTTCCTGAGGCGTATTGCTTCCTCAGGGTACGTGGCCCCGACCACCGCCCCGATGGCTGAGTAGCCGCGTTCGCCGATGACCTCGGCACCCCACTTGTCCACTAGCTTGGCCATGGCCTCGAACACTGTCTCGCCCTCAGCGAGCTTGCGGTCCTACAAGTCCCCGGAAGAGGGGTTGCTGGTCTTCACGAGAAGGAACGCACCCTTGCCGTTCTTCGCTTCATCAATGAATGGCTTCACGCCATCAATCCCCAAGTAGGAGTTGACTGTTATGGCATCAACAAAATGGGTCTTGGCCTTGCCCTTGATTGTATCCACTTCACCCAAGTGGCCCTTGGCATAAGCGGCTGCCGTGCTGCCAATGTCATTGCGCTTCGCGTCATCAATCACTATCAAGCCGTTCTTCTTTGCGTACGCACATGTCTCGACAAATGCCTTCAGGCCGTCGGGGCCATAGCACTCGTAGAAAGCCATCTGCGGCTTGACTGCCGGAGCGACGTCCTTGATGGCGTCGATGAGGCCCTTGTTGAACTCGAGGAACGATGCGGCTACGGCCTGTGTGCCGTCGCCGAACTCGGCCTCGTACTTCTCTTTGATTGTGTCAGGAATTTGCCCGATGCGCGGGTCCAAGCCCACGACAGTCGGGTTCTGCTTCTCCTGAATTGCGTTGAACAGGTTGTCAGCAAAATTCATTGTGACGCCTCCGTATACTCACGAACCTTGTCTGCTAATGCTTTGTCCAGCTTGCCATCTGCTTCAAGCGCGTCCACGATATCGAGAACTTTCGCAACGTAGTGCACTGTCAAGCCCTTTTCCTTGAGCTCATCCCACTCGCGGCCCATGTTCTGGTAGCCTGGTGACGGAAGGCCGACGGCGTTGATGAGGCCTTCCCCCCAGCACAGGACCGTGGGATTGGGGTTGCCGCCGCGCGGCCTGGGGCCGATTGACTTGAGTGTGACTGCTGCCGCGCCGCTGTCTGCAACTCTCTTGAGTATGGATGCGCTTGTGCCGAGCAGCCCTGCTGCAAGAATGGTTGGGTTCCTGAGAGGAACTCCAGCGAGCTCAGTAGAAAGCATTGCCCGTTAATAGGTAGCCGAGGTATATATGATTTTACCATAACCTTATTATACTGTTATAAAGACAACGAACATGT
>JAUVIW010000096.1 GCA_030592525.1 archaeon | reverse complement strand
TCCACATCTCATCCTTTGTCATGCCCCTGCGCTTCTGGAGCTTGTTGAAGAACGGGGAGTTGTTGAGAATGTTATCCTTGAGGACGGTCTGCGAGTCAGTCGTGGCATCGTACTCCATGAGGTTGATTAAGCCATTCTCGCGGCCGGGGTCCTCGTACCACTCCTTGCCAACCTCAGTAATCTCGACAACGCGGCGGTGCTTTTGGAGCCCGCCCTTGAAGCGGATTGGCGCCTGCACAATACACATGTCCGTCGCCTTGAACGAGGTGTTCGGGACGCCGAGGTCGTTAACCACGCGGTCCCACACAGAGTAAGCGCTCTCAGCGTGAATCGTGCCCATCACGACGTTGCCGACGGCGCCGACACGCATGGCCTCATAAAGCACGAGAGCCTCTTTCGAGCGGACCTCGCCCACGATGAGCACAGAGTCACCTAGCCTGAGCGCGGTGCGCAGCGCGTCCTCGGGAGACACTTCACTCGCGATAGCGCCGACACTGATTGCAGAGCGCGTCTTAAGGCGGCAGATGTTGTAGCCGACCTTGCGCATGTACTCCACAGGCAGCTCGAGCGTATCCTCGATGGTGATGATACGGAGTGATGGCAGGATTTCGAGCATGAGGGCCATCATCATACTCGACTTGCCGGAACCACGGGAGCCGACGATTAGTGATGATGCCTGCGCGTCAATCAGGAATGACTCGAGGCCTGCAAGCTCCGGAGTAATCATTTTCACGTCGATGAACTGCGGCAATGTCCACGGCGAGCTCTTGTGGATGCGCAGTGCGAAGGCAATGCCGTCAGGTGACAGGGGCGGGCCGATTGTTGCGGTGCGAGTGTGGTACTCGTGCAAGTCAAAGTCAAGGACAGAGTGCGCCTCGTCGAACGGGCGCCCGCTCAAGGAGCGGAAGCGGCCGACAATGCTTTGGGCTTCCTCTGATGAGAACAAAACGTTGGTCTGGCACGGGCCGTAGTCTGAATGAACCACGTACACGGGCTTCAGGCCGAGGGGCGCGTCGATGTACACGTCTGTCAGGCGCTGGTCTGACAAGAGCAGGCCCATCATGCCGTAGCCGATTGTGTAGCGCGCGACAATGTCTGCGAGCGACTTTATCTCGGGCTCTGTGATAGGGATGCTGTTCTGCTGCGCGAGGTCCGCGATGGTCGTCTCGTAAATCTTCATGAAATACTCTTTGCTCGAGGCGAGCTCGGTGAAGTCCAGGCCCTCGGGGTGGTAAGTGCTGACGATTTCCTTCGTCTTTGTGAGCAGGAAAAATTGTTCCGGTGTCAAGGAGTATTCCGGTGGGTTGATTTGGTACAGGTACTCGATTTTCTCGGGGTGCTTGTAGATGGTGACCTGTGTCCCGCTGACCTCGTACTGGTCAAGCAGCTCTATCTGCTCGGGGAGCTTGAACATGAGGCGCGAGCCGATGAACGACGGCTTGAGCTGCGCCTCGAAAAGAGTGTGGTAAAAGCCGCGGCCCGCCGGCATCTTCTTGATTTGGCGGATGTATGTCTTCAGCTTCTGGATGACGTCCGTTGTCTCGAGGTTCGCGCGGATGTACTCGAGGGTCTGGATGTATAGCTGCGTGCACTTCTGTGATTCCTGAGGGTATTGCGGCAGCTTCGCCTTCTCAATCTTGATTGCCTCGAGGGTTTTCACGTAGGACTTGATGGGGTCAACGCGAAGCAAGTCGCTCGCGATGTTCACCACGAGGTCGTGGCGCTGCGGGAGGTAGGCGTTGCAGGTGTCACCGCCGAGGAACTGCGGGCTCCAAACGCCCTTCAGGCGGAACTTCTGCACAAGGGCGGCTATCTGCTTGAGCATGCGTGTCTGGTCCTCGTCGTAGACGCGCTCGTATACCTCTGCGAGGACGATTTGGTCTGCATCGGTCTGGCCCAAATAGTCGATTACCTCGGCCATGCACTGGGGGTAATCAGCAACAGAGGGGCCGTAAGGCGAGCCTCTATAGTCTATAATAAGGTACTTCTTCGTGCCCTCAGTCTTGACCGTGAATTCGTTAGCCATCCGGGCTCTAGAACGGGAACAGGGTATTTAAATATTGCCTCGGGGGCTGCTAAACATAGCCGTCATCCCAACAACCGCAACAAGGCACATCATCCATGGAATACTCTGTCAAGTAAAACTTTGCCTGGCAACCATCAATGCTACCAAAGAACTCATCCTCAGAGCACTCGAATATACTTACCTCAGTAGTTTCAGTGAAATCAAGAACCTGCCAGCTACCCCATTCCCGCCCATCAATCTTCTTGTCCTTACTCTTGTCATCATCTAGGAAGTAAATTGTGTGAGTGACCGTGACATCATCTCCACAAGCGCGAGCCCTCATCTTTACCTTTCTTACGGAAACAGAGCTAAGCCCCCATTCCATAAAGTATGAACAGAAATCCGGCCCCCAATCATCCTTGTGCCAAATCCGCATCTCGTAAGTGCAATCACTATTCTCGGCCTTTGCGTACACTGTCTTCGTGTTACCGACCCAGTCGGTTGCGGTGACCTCAATTGTCTGGCTGTCGGCATCGTCTTTGCTGCCAATGTGATCACATTTGATGGATTTCGTAGGAATAGAACGGAACTCTTCTGTTAAAGAGCCCTCGCCATCCATACAGTCATACTCAATGGAACGGATTCCCGCGCCGCTGTCCTGAACTTCAAACTTGAGTGAACAGTCCATGCCCACGCAATCAAATGTGCATGGGTTAGCGGAAGTGCCACAGCTGCTTAGGACGTTGCCCTTGGTGAACGTTATTTCCGGTGCATTTTTATCGACCACGATAGGCGCAAAGTAAGTGAAAGTGCTCGAGCCAACAGTATAATCCTCACGGGCACCAACAACAAAGCCCGTTGCGGGCGAAGTGTCACCCGGGCCGAAAACAAACAGATACGAAGCACTAGCGAAAATACACAGCAATACTACGGGTAACAGCCATTGGCGCATGCAAACCAATTTATTCAGAGGAGCAATATAAGGGTGTATGCTCAGAAAGGGCGCCGAATTCGCAGGCATACTCGCCATTGTCGGAGCCCTCGCGCTATTGGCGCTGCAGCCGCTCATGCCACTGCTGCAGGGATTGACAGCGCAAGCAACCGCGCTCCTGCTCACGCTGTTCGGTGTGCAGGCAACAGCCACTGGGAGCCTCGTGGAGTTCGCGGGGCTCAGCGCGGACGTGCTGCCAGTGTGCATCGGGGACTTCGAGCTCGCGATACTCGTCGGCGCGATAGCGGCGACGGCGGACCGGAAGCCGCTCGAGCGATTGGTTGGGGCGGCCGCAGGAGCGGTGTTCGTGCTCGCCATAAACCCGCTGAGGATAGCTGTCACGCTCGCGGCATGGCCCATGTTTGGGGTGGGGGTCACAGAGGTAATCCACTCAGTGCTGTTCCGCGTTACTATAGTAATAGTAATAGTGGGGTTTTACGCGGCGTGGTATTTGAGGAAAAGGATAATAAGGCGCGTTCGGAAAGCACTACGGATGAGCAAAGGGTTCAGTGTGTTCACGCCAGTGATCGGGGTTATAGTAATTACTATAGCGATACTCATCGCGAGCTCGATAATACACTCGGAAAAAGTGAGCATGGCAGGCACGTTCCAGTCCTACCAAACACTGGAACTGACCACGCTGCTCGAGGAGTCACAAAACCGCGTACAGGAAAGGGTGCGCGCCGGCATACTGGACAAGATAGGGAAGTACATGTACTCTATCACGACAGAGCAATGCTTTGTGCGGAGCAACGAGAATCCCGGAGGCGTTAATGAGGGCGCGCTGCAGACTCTTGAGAACAGTGAGTACTGCCACAACAAGGTGCGGGACCAAACACTCAAAGTCGTGTACACAGAGATTATTTCAGGTGTGGTCCTTACGGACGAGCTGAGCACCACGCTCGGAAAGCTGCC
>JAUVIW010000122.1 GCA_030592525.1 archaeon | reverse complement strand
TTGGGCTCTTCAGCTTTGGGCTCCTCGGGCTTCGGCTCCTCTGCAGGGGCCTCTTCCTTTGGCTTTGCCTTTTTCTTGGGGGCTGCTTTTTTAGCGGCTTTCTTTGGCTTTTCCTCTGCCTCTGGCACTTCGTCCTTTTTCGCAGCCTTCTTTTTCTTGATAGCCTTGGGCTTCTTTCTGGGCGCGATTTTCGGGCGCTCTACGGCTGGAATCTCCTTTGCGACTTCGGCTGCTGCCTTGTCGAGGAGAGACTGGCCTTTGGGCGTGACGACACGTCCGACGGCTTCTTTCTTGATGTAGCCCGCCTGCTCCAACTGTTGGAGGCAGGTGCGGATTACTTTGCCGCCGGCGTCAACGTGCTTCTCGGGCCTAACGCCCCGATTCTTTCGTCCACCATACCAGGTGCGGAGGTTGCCGACTCCTATTGGCCCGCGCATGCGTACCTTGCGGAGGAGGCTAGCGGCACGAACGTACCACCAATCCGCGTCCTCTGGGGGGCGCATGGCATGGGCTCCGGTTTTAACATAGTTGGACCACTCAGGTGCCTTGATGTCCTTCTTAAGTTCCTTGGACACTCGGCGGATGAGATAGCCCGCTTCAACGTCAGTTGCTGATACCAATCAATTCACTTCCTTTGCTTTCGCTATTGCTGATTGGACTCTTAAAAGCAGTATACCTGTCCACAACGCCAGTAAGGACAAATACAACGGCTCGGAGGGTTATTTTGAACAAGGGGTTTAAAAAGGGTTTCGGTGATGAGGGCTTTGCAGTCAAGGAATCGATTATACTGAATAATTATATGATATTATATGATTATGATTAGGGATATAATTATATGTTTTGGCATAACTATTTATAGGGGTTGGCACATAATTAAGAGTGATGATAACAGAGGACAAATCGCCCGAGGAATTGGACTCAGTGTGGTCAAAGTATGGGCTGAAGGAAAGCCCGTACTCCACTTCGCCGATGCGCTTGCTTGGCATCCTGCCAATCGAAAAAGTGTTCAGTGCTAGGGAGGAAGAAGTCCGCAAGCTCACGAGGAGCATTACCTCATCCAGCTCATCAAGAACGGTCGCAATAGGGGAGTTTGGGGTCGGAAAAACAACTTTTGGGAACTACGTAAGATGGGCCCTTTGCATAAAGCGGGGGCACAAAAGCAAGTACATAACAACAAGCACGGAGATAAAGGTGCAGCCCGACTGGGACGCAACAAGGTTCTTGCTGTCGACGCTATCAAGCATCTACACATCATCAATTATTTTTGATTGGGAGGGGCGTGGCATAAGCCTGAAGTCCATGGCGCTGCTTGAAGAGTATGTGTCAATAAGCAAACAAAAGGCCTACCAAGGAAGCGTCGCAGGGTTCGGCGGAGGCTATAGTGAAACGAAAACGACGCCGCCCGCCATATCACCTGAAATGCTAGAGCACTTACTGATTGCCATCTGCAAAGAAATCATGGAGAACGGCAAGCAGATAATAATCCAGTACAACAACCTGGAAAATGTTTCTTCGGAGAGGCTTGCGGATATCTTCAGGTCCATCAGGGAGTATATTCAAATAGAGGGGCTACACACCATATTCCTGGGCCCCCCACACATCATGTCAGCCCTGGAAAAATACGGGCAAGTCCACTCAGTATTCACCAGGCCAATAGTCCTTAGCCCCCTCGCGGATAGAGATGTCCAAGGGATACTTAGGAAAAGATGTGAGGCATTGAAGCTGGCGGAAGGCAATTACATTTCCCCATACGAAGATGATACGGTCAGGGAACTATACCATTTACTGAACAATAACATCCGTTTCACATTCAAAGTGCTGCAGGACACAACAGTGACTGCAGAGAAGAGCGCCCCCTGTAAGATAACAATGAAAGAGATTAAGGTGGTACAAGCCCAAGAGAAAGAGGAAATAATGTCAACACTGACAGACACCCAGGTGAAAATAGTTACTGCGCTGATAGACAAGCCCAAACTAAACCAAAAAGAGCTATCCCAAATCACAGGAATTGGCCCCACCAACCTAGCTGAGCCAGTGAGGCAGTTAGAGGGGAAAGGGTTAATTGTCGCAAAAAAAGGGAAAAAGGACAAGCGGATAAAATACGTCAAGATATCAGACAACAGTTATCTGAAGCTCTTCTTCACATCCAAACAACACGTGGGCGCGCCTTAAACCCGGCTTGATTTGCCCATCAACACGTACACGCCTTGCACAAACATCCCGTGGACCAAGACAACAATATTGTGGCATAGCACCTCATTGAACTGAGCTACCTTCGTTCCCCAAGCTCGTTTTCAATTTGTTTAACTAGCTGCGTGTGTGTTTTCCAGTCATAGGGCTTGCCGCCCCAAATCTCGTCAGCAATATGCCCACCGCTAGCTAACTGATTCTTGTTTGCTTTGGGGAAGCTTTTCAGGTATTCGAGTGCTTTCTCAAGCTCGTTCGTGTTATGCCTCTCTGGCATGCTGGAGTGTAGCCTCAAATGAAGGTTTGCCCCATCACAATCCCAACGAAGGTGGTGGTTCTCAGCATCTTTGTAAGTAAGTTTTTTGGGCTTTTTCTCTGTGTGAAACAAGCGCTTCATAGCTATCTAAAAGGATGGGGGGAATAAAAGGATTAGCGCTTCTTGATGGTGATGGTATGGCCGACCTTCTGTGCGAGCTTTGCATTGGTCTTTTTTAGGAAGTCTTCGAGGTCGAACTCTGGCCAGTAGGATTTTTGGATGCGGATTTTCATGACCTTGTGCTTCGTGAGCTGGCGCTTTATCTCAGCGATGACGCCGTCGTTGATTCCGTTCTTGCCTATTTCCATAGCCTGTTTTAACTGCATTCTTAGTCACCTTTTTC
>JAUVIW010000088.1 GCA_030592525.1 archaeon | reverse complement strand
GCATTCTGCTACGAATCGACAAATTGCTTCACGAGGAGCAGCCTGATATCGTGATAGCTCAGGGCGACACGAACACCGTGCTTGCAGCAAGCCTTGCGGCGACAAAGATGGGCTTGCCTGTTGGCCTCTTGGAAGCCGGCCTTCGCTCGTTTGACCGCGAGATGCCTGAGGAAATCAACCGTATCATGTCAGACCATATTGCCAATCAGCTGTACGCTCCCACAAACCTTGCGATGGAACACTTGCCGAATGAGGGCATAATGGGCCGCGGTGTCTACCGCACTGGCAACACTGTTGTTGATTCCCTGAAGCGAAACATCCAGGTAGCTCGCGAGAAGTCCGACATCATGGAACGCTTTGGCTTGAACAAGAGGGGCTTTGTTCTTGTGACTGCCCACCGCCCGGACAACGTGGACAACAAGAAGAACCTTTTCAACATACTCAGCTCGCTCACAACGATCTTCCACAAGACTGGCCTCCCAATCATTTTCCCTGCGCACCCGCGCACGCAGAAGATGATTCGCAAGTTCAAGCTGAAGACTGTGGGCATTAATATTCTCGACCCAGTGTCCTACTGGGACTTCCTGGTTCTCGAGGAGAACGCCGCACTCGCACTCACTGACTCGGGTGGCGTACAGGAAGAGGCCTGTGTGCTCCACACGCCGTGCGTCACTTTGCGCTGGAACACTGAGCGCCAGGAGTCACTCGAGAACGGCATGAACGCGCTTGTTGGCAATGACCCCAAGCTAATCGTGCCCGCGGCGCTGAAAGCCTTGAATTCAAAAATCAAGTGGACGAACCCGTTCGGCAACGGAAACGCCGGTGTGAGGGCAGTCCAGTACATTTACAAGGGGGAGTGGAGAACATGAGGGTTTGCGTACTCGGGATGGGCTACATTGGCTTTCCTACCGCGTGCTTCCTCGCCAAGGCCGGACACGACGTGACCGGCGTTGACATCAGCGAAAAAGCCCTCGAGCGCATCAAGGCTTTGGACGTTGATGCAGAGGAGCCGGGCCTGAAGGCTTTGGCAGAAGAGGCCGTCCCACAAATGCATTTTGGCACCAAGCCCGTGCCCGCAGACGCGTTCATCATAGCTGTTCCAACACCATTCGACAAGGAGACAAAGGAAGCTGACTTATCTTATGTCAAGGCAGCAACGGAATCATTACTGCCCGTCATTGAGGACGGCAACCTTGTTGTTCTGGAGTCAACAAGCCCGCCGGGCACCACTCGTGACATTGTCGCGCCCATCGTGCGAGAAGGCAAGCAGGTGCTCGTGGCGTATGTCCCCGAGAAAGTAATCCCCGGAGCAATATGCTCGGAGATGGTTTCGAACGAGCGCGTTGTTGGCGGCGTGGACGACGAGTCAACCGAGGCCGCAGTAAAGCTGTACGAGTCCTTCGTTAAGTCAAAGATTCACAAGACCGATTCCGTCGTTGCTGAGGCGGCGAAGCTGATGGAAAATGCCTATCGTGACACTAACATCGCGCTTGCGAACGAGTTTGCGCGCATTGCCGAGAACACGGGCTTCAATGTGTGGGAGGCCATCCGCCTCGCGAACACGCACCCGCGTGTCAATGTGCACACGCCCGGCCCTGGCGTTGGCGGCCACTGCATTCCTATTGACCCGTGGTTCCTGGCAGAGTCCGGCCACGCAAAGCTCATCCCGGTCTCGCGTGAGATTAATGACTCAATGCCCGCTTATGTCGTTGACCTGGTCAAGGTGTTTGTGGACAAGGGCAAGATAGCTATACTCGGCGCCACGTACAAGCCGGATGTCACTGATGCCCGTGAGAGCCCGACCAAGCCCCTTGCGGACATTTTGGAGGAGGATGGCTTTGAGGTCGCGGTCACTGACCCCCATGCCTTGAACTATGAGGGCAATTTGGTGCCGTTTGATGACGCTGTGGCGGGTGCCTCATGCATCATCCTCGTGGTCAACCACAAGGCCTATGCTGAGCTGGATTGGCATGAGATAGCGAAGAAGGTGCGCAACCACTTTGTGGTGGACACGAGGAACTTCTTTGACCAGCGCGCCCTTATCGGCGCTGGCTTCGAGTACTCTGTCTTGGGAAAAGGTGATTGAAGTGGAAGGGAAAACCGTTCTCGTCACAGGCGGCTGTGGTGCCATAGGCTCCAACCTAGTGAAGCGCCTCCTGCCCAATAACAAGGTTGTCACCATTGATGACTTGAGCGAGGGCTTTGAGAAGAACCTTGACCTAACTCATGAAAACCTTACTTACGTGAATGGCAGTATTCTCGACCGAGCCCTTTTGGGCAAGGTATTCGACGACCATTCTTTTGATGTGGTATTCCACTTGGCTGCCGCGTTCGCGAACCAGAAGAGCGTTGAGAACCCGCGCCACGACCTTGAAGTGAACATCGACGGAACAATGTTCGTTCTCGAGGAGTGCCGCAAGCATGATATCCCCCGCGTAATGTATGCGTCATCCTCATCTTCATATGGCCCTGGCAACGGGGACCCGTTCACAGAGCTCATGGTCCCGGACCCCTCAACACCCTACGCCGTCAGCAAGCTGGCTGGCGAGTACTACTCACTCGTGTACCACAAAGTATATGGATTGAACACCACTATCATACGCTACTTCAACTCCTTTGGCCCCGGCGAGTGGCCCGGAAAATACAGGAACGTCATCCCGCGCTGGTTTGACATGGCACTAAAAGGCAAGCCGCTTACGATAAGGGGGACTGGCGAGGCGACGCGCGACTTCACTTACATCGATGACACTATTGACATAACACTCCTTGCTGTTGAGCACCCCAAGGCCATAGGCCAGGTGTTCAACTCGGGAACCGGCACCCCGACGAAAGTGATTGACCTGGCAAACAAAATCAACGGGCTAACAGGTAATCCTGGCGGTTTGGAGACGATTCAGATGCCCCACTGGGATAATGTCCCCGACCGCTTGGCTTCAATAGGCAAGGCTAAAGAGCTTTTGGGGTACAACCCAAAGGTTAGTTTGGATGAGGGCCTGCGAAAAACCTATGAGTGGTTCAAGTCGCAGGAGGATTACAAGTGAGAATACTCATCACCGGCTCAAAGGAATACCCCATGGGAACTTCTGATGACCCGATGCCTTCCGGTGGCATGGAAGTATACACCCAAAACATAGCCCGCGCCCTGGTCGGCATTGGCCACACGCCAATCGTGCTGACCCGCCGCTTCAAGAACACGAAGCCGCACGAAAAAATCAACGGAGTAGAAGTGGAGCGCGTCCCGTGGCTCAGGGGCTTCTTCTTCCGCAACATATCATTCAACACGCTCGCGTTTTTCAGGGAGCTTTCGCTTGACTACGACGCAGTTCTCGCGAACGGCGTGTTCGCGTCGTTCTTCGCGTGGCTTGCTAACATTATCAAGCGCAAGCCCGTTGTCTCGCGCTGCGCAGGCATTGCGTGGGTGCAGTCACAATACCCGAAGCCCGTGCAATGGGTATTGCATGTAATAGAGCACTTGACTTACGGCGGCGTTGACACAGTCATATTCCTTTCGAAGCCCGAGGTCGAAGCGTTCAAGCGCAAGATGGGCTTCCTCCCGAAAAAATATGTTATAATCCCAACGGGCGTGGACTTCAAGAAAGTCAATTCAGGCAATGGCGCTAAGGTGCGCAAGGAATTTCATTTGGGCAAAGACAAAGTAATCCTTTTCGTGGGCCGCCTGATTGCAGTGAAGCGCCTGCCCGCGCTCATCAAGGGGTTCCAGGAAGCCAAGCTGAAGGGCTACAAGCTCGTCATTGTCGGCGACGGCCCCGAGCGCGACGCGCTCAAGAAGCTCGCTGCCCCATCAGGGGATAACATAGTGTTCACAGGCATGCGCTTGGACACTGAGAACTTCTACGATGCCGCCGACTTGTTTGCATTGGTGAGCGAGTCCGAGGGTCTCCCACTATCTCTTTTGGAGGCGTATGCCGCCGGATTGCCGTGCATCCTCACTGATATCGGCCTCCCGGCCGACGGCACCAATGCCCTGATAGTGAAGCCAGGCGACCACAAGGCCATTGCCAAGGCGCTCAAGAAGCTTTTCTCTGATGCCGCGCTGCGCAAGCGCATGTCCAAAGCCAACCAGAAAAAAGCGCGCACAGAGTTCACTTGGGAGAACGCAGTTGATTTGTACATGAAAACGTTCCAGGAGCTGAAAGCCTAATGTGCGGCATTGTCGGATTCACTGGCCCGCCTGACGCGGCACGCCTAAAGGAAATGATTTCCCTCGTGCGCCACCGCGGCCCTGATGAGACAGGCAAGTACGCTGACAACAATATGTCCCTCGGCCATTCACGCCTCAAGATCATTGACTTGTCTTCGGGCAAGCAGCCAATCCACAACAGGTACGAGAACCTGTGG
>JAUVIW010000054.1 GCA_030592525.1 archaeon | reverse complement strand
GAGAACGTACGCCGGAAAAAGAGTGGTCGCCGCGAGCACGAACATGGCGTTGGTGCGGCCGAAAGCCACCACTGTATCGAAAATAAGGTTGTACCAGCAGACCAAGCCAATGAAGCACGGTTCCATGCACCACACAACGCGGGAGTCAGTAATAAACCTTTGTCTGCATCACACACACCAGGTCGGCGCACAGCTTGCGCTGGACATTGCTCGCGAAGTACGAGGGCTCGAGACGCGGCTTGTTCGACAGGCAGGAATACCCATCACTGCAACCATACACAAATGCGGCGTTTGTTTGCGGGGTATCACAGTCACCGTCATCACAGACAATGTCATCGTTGTAAATGAAGTCATACACCGGGTCAAGCACGGTCCCATGCTCACCGACACCATCCTTAACCACCCGAATGGAATAGATGCTTTCACCCCAATAGACCTTCGGGTTCGTGCCCTCCGGGTCCAGGGGGCACGCAAAGAACAAGTGCGCGCTCATGTTACCGCGAGGAGTCTGCTCCTCACTATAAACATCCAGGGATATGGGTATCGGTGCCTGCGCGCAGAATTTTGTCCACTCGTCCACAAGAAACCCATAGCGCTCATGCGTCTCATCAAACTCGTTGCCCGCTATGTACCTGCCCAACTCATCAAGCCAATAAGCGCGGACCCCGGGAGCAAGGTCATAGCTAATCTTGCTCAAGGCTGACAGGCACGAGGTCTCGTAGTCATTGATGTACATGTAGCGGTAGGCGTTGTAGCTCTTCTCGCCGTAAGCCGAGCTCGCCCAGAACAATATGCCGGCGGCAGCGCCGCAGATAAGCATGAAAAACAGAGCGTCAATGATGACCGCCTGGCCACGCCTCACATCCATGTGTACACCACCAACAACGCAGGCTTGACCTCGCACTCGGCTCCCGCACACGAGACGTACTCAGAGCCGTCCCACTTGACCTCCGTGACAATCGGATAGACAAGAGTCAGCACGGGGCGCTGAGGGTTATTGAAGTCCACACCAAAGTCCTCCGCCCAGTCCTCGAAGTCATCATTCTTGTTATTGGGAATCGGGCACAAGGCATACTTCGCGCCGATAGTGCCAAGGAACTCGAACGGGGACTCTTCACTGGGGTGACCTATCACATCGCCAGATAAGGTGGCTTCCTGCTCGTAGTGGGGGCGCGCGACCATCATCGCAGAGTGGACACCGTAGTTCGTCTGGATTTCCTCAATCAAGGGGCACGCGTGGGATGTCCAGTATTTCTCTGTCATAACGCTCTGCTGCCTGGCAGAGCGCGAAATCATTATGTTGGCACGGATGAGCGTGGCCTGGTCAGCCTTGTAATTGTAGTTGTCGTACGCAATGGAAATGGACGCGAAAAAGAACATGAGGCCTAATGCAATGGGGAAGATGGCGGGAAAATCATCCCCAAGCGGGCCAATAAAGCCTTTTCTCATACGTCGCACCCCAGCGGCATGTCGTTGTCGTCGGCAACGCAGCAGTGCGCGAGGCGGTCCAAAGTATCTCCCAAGTCAATTCCCTGCACCATTGTCGCGACGCAAAACACGTTCCGGTTGCGGTAAAAGAGCATGTACTGGTCGCGCTCCGCAGCAGACAAAGAGGGGCGGACAAACAAGTCACCATGGGCCGGGTCAAGGAGCTCGAACTCGCCGTCCACCTGGCCGTCAAAGAACCAAATGCGGCCGGCACCAGGGTAGTCGTCATCAGAGACGGCGGGCGGCATCTCAAGAGCGCTCGCGGAAGCGAAGCCACCCTCGGAATCAATGCTAGCCATGTCTTCATGGTCAAGCCACGCAAACAAAAAGACAACACGGTCATTGGTTAAGCTGTCCTCCGCAATAGCGCGGACGACTATTGTGTACTGCTGGTTCTGGTCCGACACAATGATTAATGGGTCCAGGAGGTAAGTGCCTCCGGCAGCCTGGAATGACAGCGCGGTGTTCGCGACCTCTGACAAGAGGGCAGTGTTGTCGCGCGCAGTGTCGGAAATGACCTTTTCCTGGTACACACCCAAAAAGCCCGTGAGAACAGTGAGCAGGCCGAACAGAAATATGAGTAAGACAAGCTTGCTCATCATCCACATTCCAAGGCCCTTTTGCACTTGCCGTCAACTCCCTTGCTTTCCGGTAATGTCCGTCACGTAAACGTCAAGGCCCTTCTTCTCGAACACGAGCGTGTATACTCCGGGCTCAAGATAATTATCGTCAAGTGTGGTGTTCCCAACATAATGCATCTGGACGTTCGCGGGCATGCGTATGCAAACCGCGGGCACGACAATCTCCTCCTGGCCCTGCGGGAAATCCTCATCAGGCGGCCTATGGTAAATCGCCTTAATCAGGCGGCAGTGAGGCGTCTGGCATATGTCAATGCAGTCCCCCTGGTCCATGGGCTCGATGGCGAACTTGTTCACCACGATGCTCCCGCACCCGGACGCACCCAGGTCAACGGTGATGGTGCGCTTGCCGCCGCCGAGTCTGGCGGCGAGCTCGAACTCGCGTGCCAGGGTCTCTATGTTGTTGCTGATGCGGGACTCGCACTCCCACTGCTGGAACTGGCCGAACAAAGAAGCGACGATGGGAATTAGTAGGGCGAGCATTACGGCTGCGAGCAGCAGCGCGAATGGCCCTTCTTCCTGGCCTCGAGCGTTAAGCCTCATGGTTAGGATGAAAAGATAGGGGGGAATAAAAGGGTTATGGGGCTAAGCCCACTGCGGCCGACTGGAACATGGGCTTGATGACTGAAAAAATTAGGATGATAGCGATGGCTGCGAGAATCAAAAGATAGATGGGCGTCCAGTTTACGTCGCCCTTGCTCCCACGCAGCCACCAAAACATTTGGTCTCAGCTCACCGGCTTGAAGCCAATCCAGTACTTGCCGTCAGAGCCGCAGTTGTAGACACGGATCTTGCCGCTGACGTCCTTGATTGCATTAATCTCCCCGCCGCTATCAACAGAGAAAAAAGTGTCATGCTCGTCAAAACCATACCCAGGTGGGCACGCGCTGGTGCACTCTGAATCCACAGTGCCACAGAACTTCACCGTGCCGGTGTTAACCCCTGATTTGGTCTCAACAGCTTCTGAAGAAACAACATCCCCTTCCTTGAACTGGACCATCTGCGCTGAAACGCTGCCAGAGCCAGGGGCGCCCTTCACCTTGCTGATGCTTTGTGACATCACGCTAATCGGGTCGCCCGAAGGCGTGATAAATCCGCCGAGCATGCCCAACAGGATAACGAGTATTGCACCCGCGACAACAGCTGCGATAAGCAGCTTGAAGGCATCGAATGCCTGTCCTTTTTTACCGAACATAATAGTTCACCTGGCTACACATATGCGAGGGGTGTTTAAAAGCGTATTGGTGGTTATGGGACGTATTCGCCACAGTTATCTGAGCCGATGAATAGGTGGCAGACCACGTTCGGGGGAGAGCCAACGCACTCGGCGCACAGGTCCACCTCGGCGCCGGGCACGAGCTCGATGGCACCATCCTTGCACGCGCGGACACAGCCATTATAATTGCAGTCCTTTGTCTCGCTCACTGGCTCGCCATTCGTCAGGCAATAGGCCTCGTTGCAATGGATTTCTATGGTTGCCTTCAAAGGGACGCCGCTCTTGGCATGCAATGACTCGGTGTCAAAAAACTGGCCCTGGAGCGTTGCGGTGCGGTGGAAAAACACATCGGTGCCAGTCGCAGAGTAAGCGCTTGAAAGCAGCTCGCCCGACACAGTGAGCACGTCAGAGCCGGGCTGGTAATCGCTGATGCCGGTCACAACGCCGTAAGTGATGCCCATCAAAGCCAAGGCGAAGACGGCTCCAATCAAGAGCTTGAAAACCGAGAACTGCTGGCCTTTCTGCATTCAATCACAACCCTATTGACGTCATCTTCATCGCGACGAACACGACAGCGAAGAAAATAGTTATTGATATCGGAAGCGCCTGCGCGAGCGCCATCTTGAACCCCAACTCATTCTTGCCCTCGTTCACGCTCGCCGCGAAGTAAATGAGAACCACGACAATCTCAATCATGTAAAGGGTGATTATGAGCAACAGCTGCTCCTGCGATGCCACGGGAGCGGATGCCTCGGCACCAATGCTCGGCATCTCAAAAGCCATGCCCGACACCATGCCACCCGAATCACCGCCGGCAAGGCCCTTGCCCATGGTCTTGGTCATCGACTTCAGCGCGCCGCCGATGATTTGCTGGAGCGCGACAGTGATGCCCAAAACAATCGGGGCGATGAAGATGCACATCGTGCTGAGCATGTTCGTTATGTCCTCAAGCATCGCCTTGAGGGCCTTCTCAACCTTCTGCGAGTCACGCAGCTGGAGTGAGAGGGATACCAGTGAGCGTGCGGCGGTCTGAACACCAAGGCCAAGGGAGTCAACGACAATGCGCATCGTGCCCTTGATGAACGGGGACGGCAGCCAGCGCAAGGAGCCATACGCCTCGTCAAACAAGGCACCCTTGAGGGTCATGCCCATCATCACTATGTTCTGCAGGGTGGGCTTGAAAATCATCTTTGTTGCAGGGGAATCAGGAATGAAGTCGGCTGCGTGCTTCAGGGCGTCCTCCATCGGGCGGCCCTCACCAAGCCGCGAGGCGATGACGTAGAGCGTGTCCTGGAACTCGTTCTCCATCGCGATGATGTCCTGCTGCATCTTGCGCCGGTCCTTGTTCGCGGCCCACAGCCAGAACGAGAACGCGGTCACAGCGCCTATCACGAAGCCGGCGTACGAAAGCAAGGGGACGTGGGAAATCTGCTTCCACTCCGGAGGCACCGGGTTCAGGATGGGGTCAATGAGCAGGCCGCCAACAGCGAGGCCTATGAACAAAACAGCGGAAATCGCGAGCACGGGGATTTGGTACTTGCCTACCTTGAACCACCCGGGCTTCGGGAGGCCCGGCATGTCATCAGGAATCTTCGGGACCGCGCGCGTCGGCGGGCGCTTCTCAAGGATGCCGCGCGCCATTATGAGGGAGAACAACGGGATTAGGATGTTGTATATGAGGAACATGGGAATGAAGCCGCCGAGCAGCGAGATGCCGCCACTACCGCCCATCATCGAGCCGACGGGAATGATGATTATGAGTAGCAGGGGGAGCATGACGCCGAAGTAGTAGAGGTAGATGCTCGGCGAGTGCATGGAGCGCGAGTAGTAGTCCATCTTCTCCTGGATGCCCTCGAGCACGTCGGCGACTGCCTTGTCCAGCAAGGCGTTTCGCCTCACCTCGTCGCCCTCCATCACAGAGGAGCGTATCATCATGAGCGCGTGCTTGAACTCCTCGGACTGCTTGCCCCAGCGCCACGCCAAATTGTCGAGCGCCTCCTCGACAGTGCGGTACTTGCCCGTGTGAATGTCATACTGCAGGTCCTTGAGGTCCTGGGCAATGCGGCCCTCGCCGTGCTCCGCCGCAAACTTGATTGCACGCTCCAGGTTGGGAGTCACCTTCATCGCCATCACAATGTAATTGGTGATTTGGGGAATGAATGTCAGGGCGCGAATCGTCTCCTTCTCCACCTGCTTCAGGGGGTAGGACTGCACATAGTACCAAGCGTACAGCGCCAGTATCATGGGGCCCAGGTACCAGAGTATTGTGACGGGGTCAGTGCCAAACGACGGGCCGAGCAAGTAGAACACGTCGCGCTGGAACCCAATGCCCATGAGCGCCTGGCCCAAAGTCTCGTTCGCAGCGAGGTTCACCCAGACGCCCATGCGGACCACGTTGCCCAAGACATAGTTGAGCACCATCCACATTGCGGCGATGCCGAACCCGACGTACATGGTGAAATCGGATGAGGAGTTCAGCTCCTGTGGCGTCAGTTTCCAGCCGAGGAACGCGAGGGCCTGCTCGTACTTCGGTGTGATTGTTTTCTTCGCGCTCTTGCCAAACATCTTGGCAGTGTACTTGCAGTAGCGGACGAACCCCGGGTCTTTCTTCACCTCTTTTTTCTTTTTCTTTATGCCTTCCGCAGTGCCGTACAATAAGTCGTAAATGCGTGACTGGTCAGCGACCATGGCCTCTTTTTTTGCGCGCGTGGCGCGTGCCGGGCGCTTCGCCGCCTTCTTCGGCGGTGCCCTCACCGGGCGCTTTGGCGGCGCCCTCATGGGGCGCTTCGATGGCACCTAGTCCACCCCCGCCTTTTTGCGCGCCTGCTTCTTGGACACGAGCTCTTTCACGAAGCCCTCGCGAACCCAGTCCTCCCACTTCTTGAGGACGGCGTCATAGTCCACGGATCCGAGCTCGGCGCGCGACTGCTCCTGCATCAGCAGGTACTTGTCGTTGCAGCGCACAGTGTGAGTCGCCTCCAGCAAGTCAGGTATGCCGTACTGGCGCTTCTGCTCCACAAGGAAATTCTTGGAGAGGGAGCGGTGCTCGATGTCAGTCCACATCTCATCCTTTGTCATGCCCCTGCGCTTCTGGAGCTTGTTGAAGAACGGGGAGTTGTTGAGAATGTTATCCTTGAGGACGGTCTGCGAGTCAGTCGTGGCATCGTACTCCATGAGGTTGAT
>JAUVIW010000100.1 GCA_030592525.1 archaeon | reverse complement strand
GACCTTGATTTTGTAAGTGGAAGCGGACTTCGTGGTTGAGCAATCGCCGCCGCTTGCGGCAGTGCACACTTCTGTGCAGGTCGTGGTCATTAGCACGGCTGTTGTGCTTGGGTAGGTGGCTTCGAGGTAGAGTTTGCCGGCGCCTGTGTTGGACAGGTCGAGCTCATAGATGTCGTATTCGCCGTCGGTGGTGCGGCCGCCGGCACCGTCATTGGCAACCAAGAAGTAGTCTGTGGGGCATGCGGCGCTCGCCAGAACGGCAACCAGTAGCAAGCAGACTAGGGCATTAGCCTTCATTCAAAGTAACATTACTGCAAACGAGTATTTATATCTTGCTTATGTGTAACCCTCTTCGGTTTATATTTCCTCAATCGTGAACACTCGCTCTATTGTGTTTCCCAGTGTGGTGTCCATTGAGAGAGCGGTCTTGTTCTCGCTGTCAAGCCACACTACCGCATTCGCCCCAACGAGCTCGGGGGTGGTTGGGAGGATTGTGAATTCGGTTTGGCAGAAGTTTTTGGTATTGTGCTCGACCACTATTGGCGCGCTCGCCGACACGATGCCTGCGGCGCTTCTTGAGGTCCAGCCGTCACCAGAGCACCATCCGCTTACGTCACCGCTCCTAACAGGGATTGCGGTGTAATTTACTTCCACGAGCTCGCTCTCCTTGTTGAAGTAGTGGTCTATTGTGAAGAGCCCGGTTTTGCCGTCGGCCTCAAACGTGTAGGTCACGTGGCACATATCCTTGCCTTCCTTAGTGTCAAGGCCGTGGACGACGTACCTTGTCTCCTCAAAGTTCCATAAAGTTTGTGGGATGCACATCGTGCTGACTGCCGCGAGCTTGGCTGCATACGCCTCGATGAGCGCGGTGGTTTCCTGCACCGCGGCTTTCAGGCTGCCGTCGCATAAGGATAGTGTGTCTTCGCCAGCGAAGTCTGCGGCGTCAATCGGTGCCGAGCATGTCATGGATTTGCCTTCCCATGCCTTGGCAGAGTCCTTTATCTCCTGCGTGTACGCATCGAAGTCCGGTGAGTCAATGTTGACCGCGTTTATTGTTAGCGTTGTCGAGCAAATTCCATTCTCTTCCCCAAGTATTTCCAGGGTGCCCTTGTTTCCCCGCGTGTCAGTCAATACTTTCGCGGCGGTGCAGTTCACGCCCGCCTCCATGAAACAGAGCATGTCGCTCCCGCAGTCAATGGTCTCTGGCCCCTTTTCCTCTTCCGGAGCCATGGCACCTGGCATGAACAGTATTGCCAGCAACACGACCACAACAATGCCTATTCCAATAAAATATTTAGTTTCCATTATTCGTCCCCCTTCATTTCTTCACCATTCTCAATATTTAGTGTGTATGTCCCGCCGTCAAATTCCGTGACATTGAGCGCTTTGCCTTCAAGCTTGGCTTTTGTTATCACATCATGGTGATAAGTGCGCTCCCAGATTTGGTTACCGTCAGCAGAAAACAGCCTTGTGCCGAGTTCCGTGCACAGGAGCGTTTTTCCACCCACATCGTTCACGGAAACTATTGACTCGTTGATGCCGTGCTTTGTGCGCAGCTTCTCGAGAGTGTTTTCACCCACCACAACGCCATCGGAAACGCGCAGGGTGTACTCATTTCCGCCATATTCCCCAATTATTATGTTCACGCCATTTAATTTTGCATCTTTAATTATTCCATGGTGATACTTATGCTCCCAGACTTTTTCTCCGGCTCTTGAAAAAAGTATCACCCACCAACTCGTGACAACTATGACGTTTTCCTTAGATTCATGTGTTAATACTATTTCACCGACAATATCATGCTTTTTTAAGAGTAATTTCACATCCACTTTTAAACCACCTCAATAGGGGTGAGCTATAGCTGTCACCAACCTTGGTACTGTTTCACCTAATCTTATTTCCCAACCCATGTCCACCATTCCCACTCTAGCATTTGGTCCAGTAACCACCCTCGAAACTGTGAAAGTATGTGATGAGCCACCTTGCCATGTAACATACCTCACATTCACTCCACTCATATCTCCAGTGGAGTATTTTATAAGATCTCCTCGCAGTGCGTTTGGATTTTCAATAGAATAACCCAAATCTTTAAACCCACCTTCTTTTCCAGGGCTTTTTAACAGATATCCAAGCTTAGAGTCTTCAACTGTTAACTTGCCAATTTTAAAGTTCTGTAACGCTTTTGGCAGGTCATCGCCATAAGTTGCAACCAGTTGTTGGACAGTGCTTGCGCTAACACCGTTATTCAACAGGCTTGAAGCTGCTGAAGCTTGTGTTTCTGTCATGGCCACTACTTTAGCCTCAGCAAAGCCAGCACTAACCAGTGTGTTCTTTGTGGTGGATAATGTATGCAGCTGGTAGCCGCTTGCCGCGGCTCCGACACCGCAGCCTATCATTTCCCAGCCGTACTCGTCCCATGCCTCGCTTTTGTCGTCCGCAATCGCTATGAGGCCTGCGTCGGCGCCGGCGCATGCCGCGAAGCCTATGGTGCTCACAGTGGCGAGTGTTGTGGCTGTGCCGACGGTCAGTTGCGCGCCGCCAATCGCGGCGCCGGCGGTGCCCAGGCTTGCGACGACTGCAAGTGGCAGCGCAAATGTCTTGATGAGCTTCAGGCCGGTTTCCAGTGTCAAGCCCTCCTGCGCCAGCTCGATGCCCATTTTCGCTGGTTCGCTGGTGAACAGGTTTAGGAACGGTAACCTGCCCACGTCGTATATTATTTTGGAAACCCCGTCGTTCATGGCGGCGTACGTGAAAGTTTCCTCGACTTTGTTATCTTTAGCCACGGCCGTGGCGTGATCCAAGTGCAGGTGGTAGTCGGAAACGCGGTCGCACCAAACTGTTTTGGATGTGACCGAGCCCGCACCATAGTAAGAGTCACGCATTTCCTGGTAGACGGATTCCTCATAGTTGTGGTCCCAGACCATTTGCGCAAGCAATAGCTGCGCAAGCTCTGGCTGCGTTATCCTTCCGGACATGTATGCGTTAACCCAGTCCATTGGGTCAGCCTTGCAGCCGATGGTGTACCCTTGAACAGGCGAAGACGTGAAAAACGTTGACGTCAGCTGAGGTGTTCCAAGCTGAACATCCAAGAGTTCGGTCTTAATCTCACTACCATAGCCCATTACTTTTGCCAAGTCCTTTCCGCCAACGACCATACCCTCAAAATCACTGCCGTCAAGCGAAGCGTCCTCGTTAACCTTGACATCCTTGAGGTTTCCGTCTTTGTCGGTGGTGTATGAGTAGAGGAAGTTGTCTTCGTTGGAATCATTTCCTTCGTAGACGAACACTTCTTCTTCGCCGTCGTCTGGTGGCGGTCCGCCTGCGCTGATTACTGTGCCTTTGCCTGTTGCGGGCTCTACTACGCCGATGAATCTGGTTGCGAAGTGGTATGCCTGCTCGCCTGAGCCGGCGGCAGTGACCTTTACTTTGTAAGTCGAGGCGGATTTTGTTGTGCTGCACTCGCCGCCGCTCGCGGCAGTGCACACTTCTGCGCACGAGGTTGTCATTAGCACGGCTGTTGTGCTTGGGTAGGTGGCTTAGAGGTAGAGTTTGCCGGCGCCGGTGCCGGACAGGTCGAGCTCATAGAAGTCATGTTCGCCGTCGGTTGTGCGGCCGCCGGCACCGTCATTGGCAACCAAGAAGTAATCAGTGGGACATGCGGCGCTCGCCAGAACGGCAATCAGTAGCAAGCAGACTAGGGCATTAGCCTTCATTCAAAGTAACATTACTGCAAACCGGTATTTATACCCAGCTT
>JAUVIW010000033.1 GCA_030592525.1 archaeon | reverse complement strand
TGCCTGATGGCCTGTGCGACAGGGGGAATGCTCTTCTGGAGGAAAGCGATGTTGCCCTTGAGCTCGCGGTCGTGAGAGAGGTTGTGCCAGTCAACTACATGAATCTTCAGGCTGTAAGTGCCTTTGCGCACCAGGCAGGACAAGTCGAGCTTGTACTTCTGCGAATCCGTTTTCAGGGAAAAGGAATAGTCTTTTGCCGGCGACTTTTTCACGCGCTTCGAGAAAAGAAAGCCGAACAAGAGGAATGGCTGGGGGTACTCAATCACTGCCTTGGCCTTTCCGTCGCCGAACTCCTCAAACAAGTGCGTGAGGGAGCCCATCACACGGACTATCGTGGTCCAGTAGCCAAAGAAGCGGACGGCTGTTAGTACGAGTGATAAGATGCCGAGGGCAAGAATGGCGAGGACAAACATGCGCAGGTCGAGGATGCTGCTGAAGAAAAGGGCTGCTCCGCTGATGACCCACAGGGCAAAGAACATGAGTGCCGCGTCGGGGATTATGAGCTTGATTAGCATCATCTCAACCGCGTGGGGGTCTGCTTCAAGCTCCAACCGCATAATGAGGCTGAAGGGGCGTAGGTATAAAAAGCTTTGTCGGCCGAATAATGCGCGATGGTCACGGGAATGGCGTTCGGCACATTTGCTTTGGTGCACACGGGACACGTAAAATTTCTAGGGAAAGCGAAGTCGTTCTGCGACAAGTTGGTTGTGGTGGTCGCCAGGGATTCCACTGTTGAAAAGATTAAGGGAAAGTCGATTATTCCGGAGCAGCAGAGGCTCGAGGTCGTTGCCGCGCTGAAGCCCGTTGACAAAGCAGTGCTCGGCAGCGAGGAAGACAGGCTGGCAGTTGTTGAAGAATACAAGCCCGACATAATCATACTGGGGCCGGACCAGGACGAAAAGGAGAGCCACCTTGAGTACGAGCTCGACAAGCGAGGGCTGAACCCGAAGGTGATTCGGGTGAACGAGCTGAGTGAAGGCAAGCTGCACAAGACTAGCAGGATAGTTGAGCGAATAGAGAGTGCCACTCTCGCTAAGCAAGAGTAATGGCGCGCCCGCGGGGATTTGAACCCCGGCTAGTAGCTCCGCAAGCTACAGTCCTATCCAGGCTAGACTACGGGCGCATTGCCTAGTGTTTTGATTCAAAAGCTTTAAAAACCCTTTGGCTTACAAATACTCCCTCTCTGGTGATAGATATGGAAAAACATTGTATTTCATGTAACAAGGAAGTCACAAACGACTTCATAAAATTCAAGTGCCCGTCATGCGGCAAGGACATGAACAGGTGCATTGACTGCCGTGAGACAAGCACGCCGTACAAGTGCGCGTGCGGTTTCGAGGGCCCCTGAGGTGATAAGATATGGGCGAAGTAGTTTGTGTTTTAAGGATAATGCCACAGGAAGTCGACCAGTTCGACCAGATGGTTGAGGACGTCAAGAAGATTGCGGGCAAGCTCGAGAACCAGAGGATTGAAGAGATTGCGTTCGGCCTGAAGGCGTACAAGATAACAATCATTGTCGACGACAGCGCAGGCGGAACAGAGGAGCTCGAGAAAAAGCTCGCTGAATTGCCGACAGTCGCTGATGTCCAAGTAACGGACATGGCTCGGTTGCTCTGAAACCCCTCCCCCTTACGGGGGGTCAATTTACTTTTTCAGCCTAGTGTGAAGCATCTCCAATCTCCTCATCGCACGGTCACGCATCCCTATGGGGTCGTGGGAAATGAAAGGTGAGTCTGCCAGCTTCCGCAGCTCACCCATTATGCGGACTGCTTCCACCTGGTCATTGATGTTGCCTTTAGACATTATGTTGCGAACCTTGATTTCTATTCTTTTGGGGTCATAGTCAGCATCAAAACCGTCAAGGGACTTTAATGAGAGTAAGTCTTTGGACAATCGGGTGAGATGCTCATCAGTTGGGGTTGGTGGCTTGCCCTCATAGCCGCCCTTGTTGTGCGCCATCTCTTCGTTAGGTTGCATTTTCTCGTGCGCGAGCTGGATATCGAGCACAAGGTCATCGCGCTGTTCGGAAAGGCCTTTTCCGGGTAGTGGGTTGCTAGCAAGCGCATCCAAGTGAGTTATTGGCTTAATGGCACGCTCGTTTACCCAATCATCATCGTGGCGCAAAAGATCTTCGGCCTTGCTCATTATGACATTGATGTCATAATCCGCTTCCTTGAAATGCGGGGCAGCTTTTTCCTTGGCAACCTCTATGTCCCGTATGGTTGGAGTATACCCATGGTACTCGTCTGATAATGAGGAATCATCTGTGATTTGCTTCTGTGTCTCGCGCAAGCCAAGAATGCCGTCTTCAGTCATGGCCTCAACAGACTTCCATGTCCTCAGGGTTTCCAGCGCAGACTTTAGGCTTGACAAATGGCGCTGGATGTCCGGATCCTGTACAGTCATTAGGGTAAGTAATGGGGCACAGGGTTTTTATTCCTTAGCCAGGGTGGGGGTGAGGTATTTATTGGCTTTCACCCATAAGCTACCCTGTGATTACACGCGTCAAGCTAGTCAACTGGCGGAGCCACGAGGACACGGAGCTCGAGTTCTCCAAGGGCACCAATGTGCTGGTCGGGGACATGGGCTCAGGAAAGAGCAGTGTTATGGATGCCATTTGCTTTGCCTTGTTTGGGACTTTTCCGGCGCTGAATGCGAAGAAACTAAGCATTGATGACTGCGTGATGAACACGCCCGAGCAAAAGCAGGCCGCGAGAGTGGAGATTACGGTCACGCACAAGGATAAGGAGTACACAATCCTTCGCGAGGTCGAGCTCGGGAAGGGCACGAAGAAGAGCGAAGTGCGCGAGGGTGACACCCTGCTCGAGGGCCCGCAGACCAAAAGGGTGTCAGAGGTCATCGAGCAAAAGCTCGGCGTTGACTACGAACTGTTTTCGAGAGCGGTGTACAGCGAGCAGAACCAGCTCGACTACTTCCTGCAATTGCGCGCGGGGGACAGGAAAAAGAAGATTGACGAGCTGCTCAGGATTGAGCGGTTCGAGAACGCACGGAAGAGCCTGGGCTCGCTGTCGCGGGCGCTGAAGATTAGGCGCGAGGATATTGAGAGGGCGCTCGCCGAAAAAACTCCGGAGGCTGTTGAGGCAGAGGTCGCGAAGAGCGAAACAGAGCTCAAAGAGCTTGAAGGGAAGATTAATGGCGCGAGGGAAGAGCTTGCTGAGGCAACGAAGAACAAGCTCGAGGCGGACACAGTGCTCAAGGGGCTTGAGGTAAAGGAGCGGGAAGCGCACGCACTGCGCGAGAAAAAGGCGGTTCTCGAGTCGCAAGTGCAGACGAACACCAACAGGGCTAATGAAATAAGCGGCAGGCTTGGTGAAGCGTTGGAGGCAGACCTATCAAAGCAGAAGGCCGGCGCGCTTGAGAGGAAAAGCGCTGTTGAGAAAGAGCTGGAGGCGCTTGAGCTGAAAGCCAGAGGGCTCATGGAAGTAAACGCAGAGCTGAAAGCCAAAAGCGAGAAAGTGAGGGAGCTCGCGGAGAAGGCGGCAGAGGCAAGGAAGCTCGCGCAAAGGATGCAGAGCCTAGATGAAAGAAAGCCGCAGGAACATTTGGACACGGCACGGGAAGCTGTTGCGAAAGCGGAGCGGGAATTAGGGCAAGCAAAAGCGGAGATAGAGCAGTACACCAAGAGGGCTAAGGAGCTCGCGCACGCAGGGGATAAGTGCCCGGTGTGCGAGAGTGATATCACTCACAACAAGAAAGTCGCGCTTGCGATGGACGCAAAGGAACGAATGGCCAATGCGGAGAGGCGCTCGGAAAGCGCGAAAGGAATCATAAGTAATACTAATGTTAAGTCGCTTGAAAATGACGCAAGGGAGCTCGCGGAAATCAAGGCATCGCTCAAGTCCTCGGGAGCAGAGGGGCTCGAGCAGGCGCGCGCTGATGTTGCTGGGCTTGAGGAAAAGCTGAGGGAAATGGGCGACGGCAGCGATGTAAAGCGGAAGGAACTGCAGGCCGAGAGGGACTCGCTGCTTGAAAAGGCGCAGAAAGTGGACCGCATCAGCGAGATGCAGGCGGAGTACAGGCGCCTGAAGGCTGAGGAGTCCGCGAGAAAGCAGGAGCTTGAAAGCGTTGGGAATAGCTTGAGGGCCGTGGCGTTTGACGAGGGTGCGCTTGCGGGAGTGCGAAACAATGCAAATGCACTGTCTGCAAAAGAGTCAGAGCTTAAGGCCGTGCTTGAAAGCGGTGATGAAAGGCTCAAGGACAAAAGTAGCGCGCTTGAGGCAAACAGGAAAATGCTCGGGGAGCTCAGGCAGAGGGAGAGCGACACCAAGGCAATCAAGGAGGCGGGTGACTCATTGGGCGTTATGGGGTCGGCACTCGAGAGCACGCAGTCGCAGCTGCGCGAAGAGTTCACGATTGCACTCAACGCAGGGCTCGAGGATGTGTGGCCCAGGATATACCCTTACGGGGACTACGAGTCCTGCCGGCTGGCAGTGGGAGACGGCGGATACGTGCTGCAGCTCCTGCGCAGCGGCGGTGACTGGATGGATGTCGAGGGAGTTGCGAGTGGCGGGGAGCGGAGCACCGCCGCACTCGCACTGAGAATCGCGTTTTCATTGGTGCTCACGCAGAACCTGTCGTGGCTCGTGCTGGACGAGCCGACGCATAATCTTGACTCTAAGGGAGTGGAGCTGCTTGCAACGGCGCTCAGGGAGCACTTGCCGGGGCTGGTTGAGCAGGTTTTTATAATTACTCACGATGAGGGGATGGAGCAGGCTGTTAGCGGAGTACTTTATCGGCTGGAGAGGGACAAGGAGAACGGGGCGCCGACAAAGGCAGTGCTCATCAGCAGCGAAGGTGACTGAAATGGAAGTAGAGATAAGGGCAAAATGTGACCATGAGGATGTTATGAAAAGGCTTGTGGGGCTCGGCTTTGAGTTCACAGAGAAAAAAAGCCAGGACGACTGCTACTACAAGAAGCGTGGGGAGGAAAAGGCCACGCAAAGGGCGGGCTCGTGGATAGTGCGGGTCAGGCATGAGGGAGACAAGGCAGAGCTATGCATGAAAGTGCTCACCGAGACAACGGGTTCGTGGGAAGAATACGAAACAATCGTGTCCGATTCAGAAAGCGTTAAGGAAATACTTGATAGAATTGGGCTGGTCAAGGTGCTGGAGCTCAACAAGACAAGGATAGAGGCGCGCAAGGACGGCATGGCAGTGTGCATTGACGATGTGAAGCAGCTTGGCAGCTACATAGAAGCTGAAGTGCAGACTGACCGGGTTGAGGACGGGAAGAAACGGATTAGTGGCTTGTTCCAGAGCATCGGGATAACAAAGGATGACCACGAGCACCGCGGGTACCCCGTGATAATATTCGAGGCGCAAGGAATAAAGTTTGATGGCACTGGATGAAATTAACCTCATTCCACCAGCGGGACGAATTGGCATTTGCAGTTAAGGTCCTGGGACTCAATCTGGCCGGCGACCTTTTGGAAGAGCGTGAGGTCCTGAGCAGGGCCGTGGTTGATTGGGACAAGCATTCGGCCGGCGTCGGACAGCTGGCCGAGCAATGCGCGGGGGGCTTTTGTGGCGGCGCAGCTAACGACAATGCGGTCGAAAGGCGCCTTTTTGGGGTAGCCCTTGGAGCCGTCCCCGTGGAGCACAGTGATGTTGTCGTAGCCTGACAGCCTCTGCCTTGAGGCGCGGGCCAGCTCGGGAACGCGCTCTATGGCGGTTATATGGCCGAACTCACCGACTATCTCGGACAGGATGGCTGCCTGGTAGCCGGAGCCGCAGCCTATCTCAAGGATGTTCATGCCCATGGCCGGGGCAAGGTGCTGGGTCATTATGGCGACCATGTGCGGGGCTGAAATGGTCTGGCCTTGAGAAGTGGGAATAGGGGTGTCCTCATAGGCTGCGCGGGCCCTCTCAGCAGGCACGAAGAGCCTGCGGTCAACGGCACGCATCGCGCGCTCCACGTCCTCATCGTACAGGACGCCTGATTGCTTCAGGTAGTTCACCAGGTCGGCATTGGACTGCATAAGGGGATAAGGAAAAGGGCATATTTAAGGGAAAAGGATTTATTAGGAGGATGAGAAAGGGCTTCAGGCGATTTAAATGAGAGTAAAACTGGCGCTTATTGCAATGCTTCTGCTCCTCGCAGGCTCGCTCGCCGCGAGCGCGTGGACAGCGGACCAAATGTACCACCCGAGGGAAGCCAATACGTATCCATCAATGATTAACCCCGGGGATAATGACGTCCTTGTCGAGGTGCAGCTGAGGAACACGTACACGAGGTCATACCACAACATCACGGGCGAACTCATGACATCCGCCCCGTTCACAGGAGTGGAAACCGAGAGCTTTGTGACACGCATCGACCCGAACCAGACCGCCAATGTGTATTACAGGATTGACGTTGCGGAGGATGCGCTGCCGGGGGAGTATACTCTCTACCACATACTGGATTATGATTACTATAGCCTTGACCCCACGAACACGTACACACAAAACGCGATTGGGGATTCGGTGCACATCCACAGCAAGAGGACGCTCACGATAAACATTGACTTTGACCAAAAGGTCACGATACTGGACATGCACTTCGAGCCCGAGCGAATACTGCCCGCAGAGCAAAGCACGCTCTACGTCACCGTGGAGAATACGGGGAGTGTGACCGTGAACAATATGGACATAGCGTACGAAATACAGACGGACGCAGAGACTGTTAACATCGCGCCGCTTACGGTCACGAAGAAGACCGTCGAAGTCCTGCTGCCGGGCGCAGAGGCAACGGTTGATTTCCTTATGAAGAGCATCGACACCGCGAAAGTGCAGCCCTACCGCGTGGGCGTGATGGTGTCATCGGATAGCGGCTCAATGACCACGAGGGCGGACACCACTGTCCTCGACATCATAGGGCACCCGGACATAAGGCTAGCAGGAGTGCAGACAGACAAGGACACGATTTACCAGGGCGCGGCCTTCTCGCTGTCAGTGCAGTTCGAGAACGTGGGCACCGGTGACGCGAAGAGCACGCGCGTCAACCTCGTTGACGGCGGTGTGGAAGGCGTCACTGTGTCGTACGTCGGTGAGATAGAGGTCGATGACACGGGGTCAGCAATCTTTGACCTGAAAGACAGCACTCCAGGGAAAAAAGTCATCACCGCGAACGTTGTGTACGAGGACGCTTACGGGCAAACTTTCACGAGCCAGGAAAAAGTTGAGTACGTTATCACGGAAGTGAAGGCGGATTACACGGTCATGATAATAATTTTGGCTGCCATCGCCGTTGTTGGTGTGTGGTACTGGCGCAGAAGAGAGAAGAGAAAGAAGATAGAAAAACTGGTGAAGTGAATTGCTTCAGATCGCGGCGAGGAACCTGTGGCGCAGGAAGTCACGGTCGCTCCTCGCGATACTCGCCCTTGTAATAGGAATACTAGCGATAGTGCTCCTCATATCACTGACAGCCGGGCTCAAAGCGAGCTATACCGAAATAATGTCCGGAATCAACGGCGTGTGGGTGATGGAAAAGGGGACCGTTGACCAAACGCTATCGAAGCTTGACGCAGACTACGGAAAAAAGATAGAGGCCATACCTGGAGTCAGGGTCGCGCTGCCGGAAGTCTGGCCGATAATCAAGAAAATAGACAAAAGTAAGGCAGAAGGCGGGGGCATGACCATGGGCATGGTGATGGGCCTCGGGCTTGACCCGGAAAAGGAGCGGTATCGTGTGGGCAACCCGTATGGTGCCGAACTGCTGCGCGGCAGGATGATGGAGCCAGGCGACAAGGAAGTCGCAGTGCTGGGCAGTGAGCTGGCGGATACCTATGACAAGGTTGTCGGCTCCACCATTGATGTTGACGGCAAAAAGCTGAAGGTCATAGGCATATTCGGCGGCAGCGACATCATAGAATCCGTGATTGCGATGCCAATCGATGACGCCCAAGAGCTCGCAGGATTGGACTCGGACACTGTGCAGGACTTCATTGTGCAGCTCAATGACCCGGAGAACGAGGATAAGATTGCCCAAACCATCCGGTTCAAGTGGCCGGACAAGCTGGACACGTATACTGTGTCGGAACTGTCCGGCATGATGGACGAGGTCCTTGGCGTAATCGACCAGTTCTTCATCATCATAGTCGCCATAGCGCTCGTGATAGCGGGTGTAGGCATAGTGAACACAATGCTCATCGCAGTCAAGGAGCGAATGAAGGAGTTCGGGGTGCTGCGCGCAATGGGGTGGACCCAAGAGGATGTGCTCCGGCTCGTGGTCACGGAAAGCGTGATGCTCGGGCTTGTCGGCGGGCTGGTTGGAGTCGGCCTGGGCTATGCGCTCACGGCATTACTGAGCACAGTGCTGCCATTCAACCTTGTTGTGAACCCCGAACTGGCCATCGGCGCGTTCGTATTCTCGGGCATTGCAGGCCTGGTTGGGGGAGTTTATCCTGCGTGGAAAGCCTCGAAAATGGACCCAATACAGGCGATAAGGGGTGAGGCGTGATGCGCAAGGCGCTTGTTGCCATTTGCATAATTCTCATGCTTGGGGGTGTTCTCGCCGCGAGCGTGCTGCAAGCGCAGAAAGGCGATGGCGGCGGAGGTGGCGGGTCCCCAGCCCCAAAAGGGACAATTCCAAACCCAAGGGGTGTGGTCCGGGGGTTCGGTGACCTTGTCTCTATGGGCGGGTCAGTCATCTGGCTCGTGGTAGGCGCCGCGTTCCTAGTGGCATTTGTGATGGTGGGAAAAAGCATCTACGGCATGATGCACATCGCGTCACGGAACCTCCTCAGTAAGAAGTCAATGACAGCGCTCGCACTGATTGGGCTGGTGCTCGGCGTCGCGACAATAGTCGCGCTAGTCTCAGTGTCCACAGGGATACAGGGAATGATTGAGGAGCGGACAGGCGAAAGCAAGGGCATCATGATACTGGAAAAGGACTCAAGCCTCGGCCCAATGTGGTCAACCGTTTCCATGAGCGACCTCGAAAAGATAGAAAAAATAGCCGGAGTGCGCAATGTGTGCCCGCGAGTGATATTCATCGCAAAGAGCATGGACGGCAAGTTCACTGAGGCGATGGACATGAGCTTCACGAGTGGCATGATAATTGGGGTGGAGCCTGAAAAGGAGGCAAGGAAGCGTGTTGGCGTGCTGACAACATCAGGGACAATCACCAGGGGGCGGTACCTGACGCAAAACGACGGGAAGGCAGTGGTCATTGGAACCAAGCTCGCCAAAGACATTAACAAGGCTGTTGGCTCGGTCCTCAAGATTAACGGCGAGAAGTTCAAGGTCGTAGGGATATTCGATACAGGCATTGACCAGACAAATGAGCAGATAATGATGCCAATAGCCGAAGCCCAGGAGCTGGACAGCCTGGCAAGCGACAAGGCACGCGCAGCGTTCGTGGAGACAGATGACCCACACGCAATAAC
>JAUVIW010000038.1 GCA_030592525.1 archaeon | reverse complement strand
TCAGGGGGCCCTGGCGGCTCGCCGTGCTTGGGTCATTCCGGAATATGTTCATGAGGAATGCCTGGGCCTCGTCGTCCATTGTGTGCCCGGTGCACACCACGTCCACGCCCTCAAGGCGCGCGTGCTTGTTCAGCATGCTCCTGCGCAACACTCCGCAGACCATGCACGAGGATACATTGCTCCCGTTCTCGTTCGCAAGGCTCCGAATGTAGCAGATGCTGCCGCCGTACTCGTCGCGCACGCTGATTTCCTTGAGCGGGATATTGTGCTCGGTGCACACGCTTTTGAGGTTCTTCAGGTTCTCCTCAGTGTAATTGCCGATGAACGAGTTCACTGTCAGCCCCACCACATCGTAGCCGGCCTTGTTCAGGGCGTAGAGCAGGACCGTGGAGTCCTTGCCGCCGCTCACCGCGACGCCTATCCTGTCCTTTTTTGTGAACATCCCGAACCGGCGTATCGTGCTGCGTACCTTCTTCTCGAAATAGTGCTGGAAGTGCTCTTCGCACATCCCGCTCTCGTACACGGGCTTCTCACACTTAACGCAGTGCATGGCTCTGTTTCTGAGCCCCGTGGAATAAAAAGCCTTTACTCCGATTTCCAGAGGCCGTGGATGCTGCAGTACTCGCGCGCTGCAATGCTTGTGGCTGCCACGCAGAACTCTGCTTCAGGCGCGTCGCCCGGCTGCAATGCTTTCCTGTACACGCGGCCGTCGGCAACCATCTCAATCCACTCAATGTGGTGTGCTTCTTCCATCGGGTGTGGCACGCTTCCCACTTTCACCTTGACGCCCTCAGGCGTTTTCTCGATAACCGGCACGTGCTTCTCCATGCCTTGGTCCCCTGTTTTCTCTTGCTGGAGCACCATGGGCTTTCCGCAGCACACGAGCTCGCCGACACCCGTGTGCAGGACCTCAACAATGTTGCCGCATATCTCGCACTTGTAAACCTGGTTCAGCTCGGTCACTCAGTACACCTCGCTCTGCACCTGGAAGTAAGCCTGGGGGTGGCCGCATGAGGGGCATGTTTCCGGTGCCGCTTCTGCCTCGTGGATGTAGCCGCACTTCCGGCACACCCAGTAAGTTTTCTCCGCTTTCTTGAACACTGTGGCTGCCTCCACTTCCTTCAGGAGCTTCATGTACCTGTCGCGGTGGTGCGCTTCCGCCGTGGCAATCGCGCGCAGCCTCTTTGCGATGCCTTCGTGGCCCTCGTCCTCAGCAGTGTTTGCGAACCCGGGGTACATTTCGGTGGTCTCAAAGTTCTCTCCCGCAATCGCTGCCCTGAGGTTCGATGCAGTGTCCTTGAGTATCGTCGGCGCCCCTGCTTCGACAACGATGTCGTCATCGTTCTGCTTGAGTTGGCTGATGAGGCGGAAAAGCCACTTCGCGTGCTCCGTTTCCTGGTTCGCCGTTTCCTCGAATACCGCGGCCACTTGCTCGTAGCCCTCTTTCTTCGCTATTTTCGCGTAGCTCGTGTACCTGTTCCTTGCCTGGCTCTCGCCAATGAATGCCTTAGTGAGATTCTCTAGTGTAGTGCTCATTATACCACCGCCTGCTAATACTCGCCAGCCGCTTTTATTGCTGTCGCTTTCCTGCACTAAAGCGTTGGGGAAACGTTTTTATTGCCCTTTTTCATTTCCTTTTGCACAGGTGAAAATCAATGCTAAAATTATTCGTATGCCAGATTTGCGGCGAGCCGCATCTCGCCGTCTCAAAGCCGTCGGACTGCCAGTTTTGCGGCGCCCCCGAGCGCTTCATCGGCATGGTCGAGGACTATTCAACCCTCTGGGGCATCACGCTCACCGCGGAGGAAAAGAGGGACATGGAGGCCACGCTCGAGCTCGAGGTTAACGCGACCGCTTACTACAGGGATGTCGCGAAAGCGAACGAGAAGTACGAAAAGTACGAGCGCCTGTTCAAGGGCCTCGCGCGAGTCGAGAAGGAGCACGCAGAGGTCGCGGCCAAGTTCCTTGGCGTCACGCTGCCCGAGTTCACCGGAGAAAAAAGCAAGGGCGACCCGAAGGCCGACCTGGAGCGCACCCAAAAACTGGAAACGCACGCGGCCGCGAAGTACCGCGAGTTCTTCGCGAACGCGACGAACCAGAAAACCAAGGATTTTTACACCGCACTCATTTACGCGGAGAACGGCCACCGCGAGCACGCGGAAGCGGAGCTGAAGTGATGGCAACCAAAAAAGAGTTTCTTGAGCTCCTGCGCAAGGGAATTGACCTGGAGGAGCGCAAGGTGTTCCAGCACATTACAGAGTCCCTGAAGCTTGTCGATACGCTTGGCCTCCCGCCGGAAAAGAAGAGCGGGATAACAAAGCGCCTCAGGGTTATGCGCACTGAGACAATGAGCCATAATGAAACGCTCAAGGGCGCGATGGAAGAGGTCCTGCGGGGTGATGCTAGTGAATATTGAGGAGTTCCGCGAGCGCATACAAACGCAAAAGGACTTGGAGCTGCTCGCCGAGCACACTTACTCAGAGTTCGCTGCGGTCACCAAGGGCAAGTACCGTGACATGTTCGTGGAGATAGAGGGGCAGGAGCGCCACCACGCGCAGCTATGCGACGAAATACTCGCGCTCCTAGAGTAGGAACACGAACGCAAGCAAGTACAGTATGATGCCCAGCAGTCCCGTGGTCTTGTCAATCTTCCTGCGCCACGCAAACAGCCCGACCACGATAGCCGTGGCGAGAATGGTGTAAAGCCCCAGCCCGAAGTTTGCACCGGCAACGCTTCCTGGGAACAGGAGCGGGCCGATTCCGAGTGCGAGCGTGCTGTTGACAATGCAGCTCCCGAGCAGGTCGCCCACTGCGAGCCCATACTTCTTTTTCAGCACCGCAGCCAGCTCGATTGCCAATTCAGGCAGTGATGTGCCGATGGATATCACGAAAAATCCTATTATGAATTCGGGTATCCCAAGGTTGCGTGAGATGATTAGTGCGGACTGCACGGTTATGAACGCACCTATAATCACGAGTGCGATGTACCCAAGCGTGTGCACCATGCTTGCGCCCGCTTTCTTTTTTGGGGTGGGTACTGTGCATCCCGCGAACTTGTAGGCCAGGACCATAATCAGGACATAAGCCACGATTAGGAGCAAGCCCATTTCCCTTGAGATGTACCCCGTGCTGATTGCGAGCACTGCGAGGGCTTCCGCGACCACTGCGCCCACGCCCCACCAGAGTATCTGCCGCTGTTTTCCGTTGACATTGCCGCCGAACAGGGCTATCATCCCGATTATGAGCGTGATTAGGACGAGGCACGAGCCCAGGATGTCGCCTGTTGTGATTACCCCGTGGCCCATTGAGAACGATGTTATTGATGTCACTATTTCTGGCAGGTCCGTGCTTATTGCGAGGAACACGATACCCATGATGATTGGTGGCACTCCCAGCTTGCGGGCGAGGGCCGATGCATGGTCAACAACTTTGTGGCTGCCAAAGCCAAGCAGGAGGACGCCCACGATGAGCCCGAGTATCTCAAGCATGCCTGTTAGTACGGGTGAGGTGTATTTAAGCGTGCACTCATACGAACGCCAGAACAAGATTGATTGCAGCTGCGACGACTCCGGCAAACATCATTATTGCGCCCATGCGCACCGCGCTTGTTTTGGATATGTGTCCCAGGAACGCGCCCAGCCCGAAGAGTATTGTTGCCGTGATGCTGAGGGAAGCGTAGTAAGCGTTTTGCATGCCTATTTGGCCCGCGAAGAAGAATGGCATGAGCATCACTGTCGCGGTGAGGAATGGCGACAGCCCGTCTATTGCGGCGAGCATTATTGCCTGCTTGCGGTGCGCCTTTGTGCGCGAGGTGTGCGCGAGCGAGATGAGCATCATCCTCTCGAGCTCGTGGCGCTTTCGCGTGCGCTCCGCCTGCTCCGTGAGGAAGGTGCCCCATAGCCCGCTGACGCCCATGCCGATGCAGGCGCTGAATCCCACGAGCAGCACGGTCTTTGGCGTGGCAACGCCGGATATCATTGACCCGAGCACTATTCCGAGTATGGTCAGGGCTCCGTCAAAACCGTTTTTCACGAAGTACCTTCGTGCGAACTGGTAGAACCCCTTCTCAGTCAGCCGCATCGTGTCAATCCTTCTTCACGTAGTGCTGGATGTCGAGCTTCTTGCCGACGGCCACTTCGTCTATGCTGTGTATTGCGCAGCCTGTGTTGGTGAGCGTGCGCTCGACCCTTTTGTAGTCGATGCCGGTGCCCTCTATGACCAGCTTGACATTCTCGACCTTGCGGTCCATCTCGATGAGCACGATGTTCACCGCACTGATGTTCTTGAGGCTGATGAGCTTGTCCGCGAGCTCTATTGTCGTCGGGTCCAGTGGCTTCAGCACGTCTAGCACGAGGCGCTTTATTTTTGTCATGCTTCCCATTTCGCCACGAGCGTATATAAGCATTGTCCTCGGCAAGCCGTATGCAAAAGTGCCTTGTATGTAAACACCCCCAATACCATTATGGCGTTGAAAGTGCTTCACTCATTCGTCCACGCGTCGCGGGACAAGGTCACCTCCCTGACAGTCTCGCTCGCGGAGGACTCGGTCATTATCACGATGAGCGACAAGATAGACAAGATTCGCGTGAAAATGAATCTTGACGAGCTTGCCGGCCTCTCGGCAGCCGTCGGCGCTGAGGGCGAGTGGAGCGCTTTCCATTCTTTTGAGAAGGATGGCCGCAGGACCGAGACCAAAATCAATTACCGTGATTCCTTCTTCAATGTGGACAATGGCGCCAAGAAGATAGCCATCAAGCTCATGGGCAATGAGCGCGCCGCGTTCTCGCGAGTGCTTGGGCTAGGCTTCGACACTATTGTGAAATCGAAGCTGTAACCTTTTTATTGTGGTATTCCCCACCCCTACCCATGGGCGTCAACTTCAGGTATTCAGGCATCTATGATTCGCTGGTTCACAAAGCTCTTGGAAAAGAGTTCAAGCCCGATGCGTCCTTAGCTGATTATCGACGCATGGCCCGCGAACTGGAGGCTGAATGGAGGCCGAAAGAACAATCAATCTTATTTGGCATGGAGTCCGCGACAGGCCTAAAATTTCGGATGGATGTGGAATGCTACTTGATTACCCACGACCTTTTCGCGCCGTTCTCCGATCCCCTTACAATCGGCATACACAAGCCGTCTGGGGAATTGCGGGAGCCAAAGCGCCTCGCTTCAATACTTTGTCACGAGGCCATCCACAATCTTTTCATGCAGCACAAGGAAAAGCCCCCATGGGACATTGGCACCTGGAGAAGGCTTTGGCCTGATGAGCCGTGGAACGTCCAAAACCACATCCCGGTTTACGCCGTTCTGGAATCCGTACCCCCTGCAGCTGACTATCTCAAGCATGAGTTAGGTGTCCTGCGGGAGCACGGCCTAACTAATTACTTAAGGGCTTGGGAAATAGCGAGTGCTGACCCCCGTGCTGTATTGGGCAGTATAACCCAAAACACGCAACAATAAGGCTCACGCATATAAACCCCTTTTGCCTTGGTTGTGACCATGAAATATTTACCGGTTATCGCAATTCTTATTGCCTTAGTTTTCGCTGGCTGCGTGCAGCCAACCCAACCCGCGGAGCCCACAACGACTCCGGAAGTCACGCCGGTCTCAACTCCGGCCGCAACGCCTGATGCGCCCCCGCTAATCGGCGGCGACAAGGACGAGCACGGCTGTATCGGCTCCGCCGGATACACTTGGTGTGAGCCCAAGCAGAAGTGCCTGCGTGAGTGGGAAGAGCCTTGTGAAGAGCCGCTCATTGGCGGTGACAAGGATGAGCACGGCTGCATCGGCTCTGCTGGCTACACTTGGTGCGAGTCTTCGCAGAAGTGCCTCCGCCCGTGGGAAGAGCCCTGCAACGACACCATGATGCCTGGAAGCGACAAGGACGAGCATGGCTGTATCGGCTCTGCCGGCTACCAGTGGTGCGAGTCAAAGAGCAAGTGCCTGCGCATCTGGGAAGAGGACTGCCCGGACATTGATTCAGGGAACGTGACTGTGGATGCCAATGCAACTGCGGATATGTGCGTTGCTGCTGGTGGCACTGTAGGCACTGCAATGTGCTGTGGTGCTGTTGGCGACTTCCCGAACACCTGCCTGATTGGCGCGTGTGGATGTGCCCCGGACTACAGCCACGAAGTAAGCGTGTGTGAATGCCCTGACGACAAGTGCTGGGACGGAACAAACTGCACTGTCTTCAACCCGCAAGGCGTTTGAAAAACCAATTTGGGGCGCCTGGCGCCCCACCCCTATTTTTTTTTAAGAACCGCTCTTTTTCCCGTTCAGTATCAGTATTAGCCCTACACACATAACGCCCGCGGCGAGCAGTGCCACGCTTCCCGGGAAGAAGTACTGTATCATGAACCCGCCGGCCAGTGGGCCCATAATTTGCATGACGCTGCCCATGGAGTTCGTGACGCCCATGATTGCGCCTTGCTCCCTGTGGGATACCTGCCTCGATATCCCCCCCATCATCACGGGCCTCAGGACACCGGAACCAAACGAAAAAACAGCTATGGATACCATGAACATCCAGAATTCGGTTATGACCACGCAAGAGCCCAGCCCGATTATCATAGCCACGGCACCGAGGTAGTGCAAGCGCATTTCACCAAAGAAGTCGATGAGCTTTGATAATAGCACACCCCTTATGATTATGCTGTTGAGCCCGATGAATGTAAGGGTCAGCCCTATTCCCGCAGCTCCGAGCCCCAACTGCCTTTCCGCATAAAGCGCTATCATGCTCATGAAAATGAAGAGTGACAGCAGGTACATGGAGAACGCCCACATTCTCGTCGAAATCCTCTTGTTTGAGAAGTAGCGCGTGAACTGCTTTAGCTGAAGCACGTCCCAGCCGAGCTTAATGTCTTTCTTTTGCTTCACTGTTTCAGGCAGCAGGAAGTAAGTGAGTGCGATTGAAACGAGCACAACTCCAGCGGCAAGGAAGCTCGGGAGTGAGTAGCTGTACTGCGCGAGCCACCCACCCACTCCTGGGCCGATGAGGAACCCGACCCCAAAGGCGGCGCCGCTGATGCCAAACGCCTTGCTTCGGTCCTTCTTGCTCGAGATATCGCTCAGGTATGCCTGGGCTATCGTGAAGTTGCTCCCGAACATCCCGTCGATAATCCTTGAGAGGAAGAGCATCCACAGCACATTCGCGTATCCGAGCACTATGAACCCAACAAAAGTTGAGAGCTGGGATATTATTAGCAAGGGCTTTCTGCCGTACCTGTCACTCAAGCGCCCCATTATCGGTGCGGAGAAAAACTGGAAGAACGAGAACGACGCAAACAACAGCCCTATCAACAAGGGGTTGGCGCCCAGGTCCTGCGCGAAGAAAGGCAGGAACGGAAGTATGAGTGAGAACCCCAGCACTTCCGTGACCATGATGAGAAATATCACGAAGTATTCTTTCTTCAAAAAGAATCTACTCCGTTATTTCCAGGCCCTTCTCAGTCAGCTTGAAGTTGAACACCTTGTCAGGAACAGGGCGCCCGCCTTCCTTTTTTATCATGAACCCGCGCTTCATCCCCGCCTCTTCCTTCTGCACAATGAACTCGAGCACCGTGTCGCTCACGTGCTCCATTGCGGCGATGTCCTTGGGGTCGTGCATCTGCAGCTCCATCAGCACGTAGCCAACGGCGTTGTTCTTCTTTAGCTCCTGCGTGATGCCCGTGTAAAACTTGTAGACCTGCTGCACATTGCTGCTCATCATCGCGCTCGAGATAACGTCAATCACGAACGTGACCTGCTTCCCCGGGTTAGCCGCTATCTGCTTCTTTATCGCGTCCGAGATGGTGTACAGCTCGCCGATGCTCGCCTGCACAACGTTCTCTCCCTTGAGTGTCTCGCCCCCCGTTTCAATCCACGTGATGGGTGAGCTCTTCATTCCATAGTACTCGAGGTCCTTCTTCACGTCCTCAGGGCTGCGCGCGCTTGTAACGACGACGCACGGGTCCCCGCGCTCAAGCGTCTTGTTTATCAGGTGATAGCTGAGCACGGCCTTGCCGCACCCCGACACGCCCTCAACGAGCATGGTGGAGCGGCCGATTCCCTGGAACTGCTTGTCCAGCACACCTATGCCGAACTCAATCACTTTTTCTTGCCCCCTTTCTTCTGAAGCTCGTTAAGCCGCGTCCACATGCGCTTCTTCTCAGTGGTGTCCACGAGCACCGTGACAACGACGCTCTTGCCGCCCCTGCGGATAAGTTCGCTGCGTACCTCGTAGGTCTTTTGCAATCCGGCCTTAGTGACCAATCCACTTTCAACCGTTGCTGATGCCCCTCCGCCCACAATGCGGCTGAACGCTGATTCCACGTTGTTTCTGTACTCCTTTGCGGTTATTTCCACGAAGTGCTTTCCGATAACATCCGCCGGCAAAAAGCCTGTGCTCTGTATGAACGCGCGGTTCACGGAAATGAACTTTCCTTCCTTGTCAAGAAGCGCGCTTGGTATCGGCGAACGGTCTATTAATGCCTTGTACATTTGCTGGCTCTCGCGCGATATTAGCAGCGCCCAGCCACCTATGGCCAGAAGAACCGCAAGGACCGCGATAAGGCCTATGGCCCACTCGGG
>JAUVIW010000127.1 GCA_030592525.1 archaeon | reverse complement strand
GTGGAATCGCTCGAGAAAGCTGAAGCGATTTGGTGAGCTACCTTTTAGCATAGTGCCAGAGCAAGTGGAAGCACGTTATCAGAGAAACCGCTGTGAACACCACGAGTGCTGGTGAAATGAATGCGTTGCCCAGCGGTATTGCCAGCCCAATCATGGCTATCAGCATCCCCATTCTCTCAACGCGCCCGTACAGCTTGCGCTTGACACGATTGCCCCATGCTTCCCCGCCCTTTGCGTCGATGGCGGAGATGAGTATCGATGCCCATGCCGCGATGCCCGCGTAAAAGAACGCACTCATTCCCCAAAGCGGGAGCGCGGCAAAGCCGATTGACACAAGCAGAATCCCTTCACCGAGCTTGTCAACACTGTGGTCCAGTAATGCACCGAACCGTGTTTTTTCGTTACGGTACTTTGCAACAGCGCCGTCAACACCATCAGCAAGTACGAATGCAACCATGCTGACCAAGCCAAGTGCGAGGTTTCCTTTTATGAAGAATCCTGCTGCGATGAAAACCATTGCAAAGCTCAGCACTGTCCACGTGTTGGGGGATAGGAATGAGAGCTTTTCGCCCACAGCCGTGGTTAGCCACTTCAATGATTCCCGCTTCTTTTCATCTGTGTTCTTGTCGCTAAGCACTGCTGCCACCTTTACGGTGGTAAAACGAACTAGGGATTTATATCCCTTTGCACCCTCGCTTTTAAGTCCCTTCTCTCCACTCTGTCAGGTACGCTTTTTGCTCCTCTGTCAAAGTGTCGAACTCCACGCCAATGGCGTCCAGGTATAGTTTGGCGACCTTGTCGTCCAATTCCTTCGGCAGCGAGTACACGCCAGGGGCCTTGCCCTTGAAGTTCTTGGCGATGTACTCCATTGCGAGCGACTGGTTGCAGAAGCTGAAGTTCATGACTGCGGAGGGGTGCCCTTCGGCAGCGGCGAGGTTGATGAGCCTGCCTTCGCCGAGTGCGTAGATGTCCTTGCCGTCGAGGGTGAACTGGTCCATGGACGGCCTGATGCGCCTTGTTTCTGTCGCTGCTTTCCTGAGGCCTTCGAGGTCGAACTCGTTGTGGAAGTGCCCGGAATTAGCTATTATGGCGCCGTCTTTCATGGACTTCATGTGGTCCACGGTGATGACGTGCTTGTCGCCGGTCACTGTCACGAAGATGTCGCCAATCTTGGCGGCTTCGCCCATTGGCATGACGCGGAACCCGTCGAAGTAAGCCTGGAGCGCGCGGAACGGCGAGACTTCTGTCACGATGACGTTCGCGCCGAGGCCGCGTGCGCGTGAGGCGAGGCCCTTGCCGCAGTCGCCGTACCCGGCGACAACGAATGTCTTGCCTGAGATGAGCACGTTGGTCGCGCGGATGACGCCGTCAAGCGTTGACTGGCCAGTGCCGTAGAAGTTGTCGAGCAAGTGCTTCGTGTCCTGGTCATTGATATTTATGATGGGCATCTTGAGCGCGCCCTCGGCGTGCATTGCCTTGAGGCGGATGATGCCAGTGGTCGTTTCCTCGGCGCCGCCGATGATGTTCTCAAGCAGGTCAGGGCGCTTGGTGTGCACGACTGTGACGAGGTCCATGCCGTCGTCGATGGTGATGGTGGGCTTGGTGTCCAGCACTTTGTTAACATAGTCATAGTACTCTTCGTTTGTCTCGCCTTTCTTGCCGAAGGTCTCGATGCCTTCCTCGGCGAGGGCGGCGGCGACGTCGTCCTGAGTGCTCAGCGGGTTGCACGAGCAGATTGCGACTGAGGCCCCACCGGCCTTTAGCGTGCGGCACAGGATGCCGGTTTCCTTGGTGATGTGCAGCGCCATTCCAATGCGCTGGCCTTCGAGCGGCTTCTCTTTCTCGAAGCGCTCCTTGATCTTCATTAGTCCGGGCATCTGGTTTTCTGCCCACTCCATGTTCAGCCTGCCTTGCTCTGCAAGGCTCGGGTCTTTCACTATGCTCATCCTATCAGCTCCACTTTAGTTGTCTCTTTAATGCCTATTTTGTTATTAAAGCCGAGCATTTTGCACCCGGCTTCCTCTGCGATTATCTTTCCGGCGAGCACGTCGAATACGCGTGCATGGCCGATGTAAATGAACTTGTCGTACTTGTCCTCAGCGACGTAGCAGCAGTCGAGTGCTGCGCACCCGTACATCCGTATCTGCCGGGCGTTCAATATCTCTTGAGCAGCCTTGGTGATGTCGCTCATGATTCTCCGCTTGACCACTTCAATCAGGAGCCTTCGGCCGCCTACTCGCTTGTTCAAGAGCTTTTTTCCGTTTTTGTATGCGCCCTTGCCTTTTTGCGCGTAGTACTCGTCGCCGTTAACGAGGTTCATGATGTACCCGAACTCGAGTGTCCTCGCGTCGCGCGTTTTTGCTATGGCGATGCTGAACGCGAAGTCGCCGGTGCCCATCTTGTAGTTGAACGACCCGTCAATCGGGTCCACGCACAGGACCCACTCGGGCTTGCCGTACGTTTTCTCGCCGAGCTCTTCGCTCACTAACAGTATGTTTCCGTGCTTCTCGCAGAATTCCTCGACAATGTCCTCGGCCGCGATGTCCATCTTGATGCTTTTGTCGCCGCCTGCGCCTGTTGAGCCAACGGCTTTGCCGCCGCCTTTCCCGCGCTGTGCCAGGGCTAGCTTCCTTATCTTCTTGGCCATTGCCCTGCATTCCTT
>JAUVIW010000090.1 GCA_030592525.1 archaeon | reverse complement strand
CCAACTACACTACCCGGGCGCCAGGAGTCCCGTCTCCCAGATTCGAACTGGGGATCTGCCGGTAAATGCCGTCGCGCAGCCCCGTGAGAGGCTGCAAACAAGTCTACAGCCGGCCGCATTATCCGGGCTATGCTAAGACGGGATAGGGATATTGTTTTCCCCTTTCCTCTTTAAAAACGTCTTGGGTTCTATCGTCGCTCTGACGATGTTACCATCGTTCTGACGACGGTTCTACTGTCACCCTGTGACAGTGGTGGTGGGACCGGGGAGATTTGAACTCTCGTCTCGAACCCCCGAAGCTCGAAGGATACCAAGCTACCCTACGGTCCCACGGGCGCCTTTTTGTTGTTCCGCGAAGTATTTAAACACGTATTCCCCAAGGCATCAACCATGCTTTTCGGCTGCCCCTTCGGGCCTTCTGATATCGAGCGAGACTATCCTCCAAAGGAGATGGACGTGGTTGAGCTCAAGCTCTCCGGCTTCGACCAGCTCGCTGCCTACCGCCGCAACAAGTCATTGGTCAAGGACAAGCTCAAGAACAAGAAGACAATTGTCCATGCTCCGCACCAGTTCGACCTCACTGCCTCAACTCCTGACGGGCGAAAGGGAACGCTTCACTTGTACGAGCAGTGCGTTGACTTGTGCTCGATGTTCGACGCGGATATTCTTGTGGTGCATCCTAGTGGCTGGAGCACGGAGGGCATTGAGTACGCCGGCGAGTCAACGCGCGAACAGGTACTCCAATACGCACGCGAGCAGATTCCTTTGCTCATTGACTATGCAAAGTCAAGCAACGTCACTGTTGCGCTGGAAAACCTTCCTGCTATCCCAGAACAAGAGCCCAAGTGCATTGGCTATCATGCTGATGAGTTCGCTTCGCTCATCCGTGAGTTCGGCTGCCGCATGTGCTTTGACATAACGCACGGCATGCATGACATCGATGGCTTCCTCGCGCACAAGGACTTGTTCAGTCACATGCACTTGAATGACTCGCATGTTGGCCGTGTCGAGCACTTGTTTCTTGGCGACGGCGACATTGATTGGAACAAGTACGCACCGCAATTGCTTGCGCTGGACCTTCCATCAATCTTCGAGTTTGACCGCGACATCTATTCCGACGACGATTTCCTGCGCGGCAAGGAGTTCATGCTCCAAGCGTCACAAGCACAGCGCCAACAATAATCGCCGCCGCCCCAATCATCCTGTTGCGGAAATCAGTCTTCTCTTTCAGCCACAGGTAAGCGATAATCATGGAAAATATCACGCTTACCTGTAAAGCAGGATACGCGATGTTAAGCTCAATCGTCTTGTATATGTTGAGCACAATCCAATAGTAAACAGCGCCAACAGCCCCGATAACCGCGAGTATTCTCCAATGCGCGCGCGTTGTCTTCATCAGCTCTTTCTTTCGCCCCATCGCCATTATGCCAAATCCGATTCCGGGTATCAGGTACAGCAGCATTCCATACAATGCGGGTGAAACATTTGACATAATATTGAACTTGTCTAGCACTGCGGTGAGTGCCACTCCCACTGCACCGATGAGCGTTAACCCGACACCTTTCCATGTCATCTTGTCCCATTGCTTTCTGTTCCATGAGAGTGCAATCATTCCCACGAATATGATTAGCGTTCCAAGAAGTGTGAGCGTGGAAAGCTGCTCACTAAGAAATACAACTGAAAGCAGTGCGACAAACAGCACGTTCGTCTTCATTATCGGTCGCATCAGAGTGATGTCTGTGTGCTTGAACGCGTGGAATGTTACACAGTTTATAATGAACCATATGCCCGCTGATGCAAGTATGAATGGCCATTGCTCAACGGGCAGCACGGCCTTTTCAAGAAGCAGCAGCGGCAGGAACGCTAGCACTGTAAACACATTGAAGTATACTGCGAGCGACAATGGGTCTGCATTCTTGCTTGCTTTGCGCACAAGCACGTTAGAAATTCCACTGAGTAAGGCCGCAAACAATAGCGCGCCAACCCAGAACATCATGTTGCTCACAGCGTGTACTCGAGGTCACAGTCTGCCACGTAGTCCCAGCAGCTGTCGGACGGGATGAACTTGTCCACGGTAATTTGGAAGCTTATGTCCTCTTCACTGTTCGCGCTGATGGTGCCAATGTCGTGCGAGCCGCTTCCCATGTGGAACCCGGTGTTGTTGCCCATTTCGCGGACGAAGAAGCAGCTGACCTTGACGCCTGTCATGGGCGTGTCGTGTATGTTTATTACGGATCCGCCTATCTCAAAGTCGCATGTGTCCCCGGCCCCTTCGTAGACATTGTAGCTGCTTGAGTCCAGGTAGAATGGCATGACTTGTGGCCCGCTCGAGCCCACGGGTGTTGGCCCGGTGGTGTCCATGCCTACTGGCGTGAGCCACATCCATATCCCAACCCCGGCTACCATTGCGACCATCAGCCCGATGAGCATGACAAACAATATCACTCCCACGACGAGCCATACGTAGTTATTCTTCTTTTTTAGCATTCATTCACTTCACGTAATTGTATACTGGCCTGGCTGCTAGCACGGCTGCGAACGCGAAAGCCGGAAGCGCGAAGGTGCAGAGGCTCTTGAAAAAGTAGAATCCTAGCACTGCGCCGATTGTCAGCAGTGACACTGCTATGAGCATGTAGTCGTAGGCGTCGATGCGCCTCTCGAAGTATTTCTCAGCTTTCTTGATTGGGTCGATTTTCTTGTGTTTCATGGTTATCACAGCGCATTAATCAGTTTCTGTTTAAATAGCTTAGCTGCGGAATATCATTATGGCAGTTATTCGGGAGCTTAAGCCCAAGCGAGAGCCCATCAGGGAGATTGCGCCCAAGACGGCAAGGAAGCTCATGAAGAATGCTTGGGATAAGGTGTCCAAGACATTCAAGGTGAGCAGAGGCATACAGAGCTACCATAAGCGTGGCGGTAAGGCTGCTGCGGACATAGCACTCGAGCAGCTCACCAGGGACTTGACTGCGGGCAAGTACTTGCCTGCTGGATTCATCGACAGGTGCGAGCGCAAGCGCTTGCGCATCAAGAAAGCTAAGCACAGGGACGCTGTTTTCGCGAGGACGAAGCCCATTCTCACTACTGAGGAGCTTGGCACCCTGCATCGCTCTTTGAAGACGTGCCATAGTGCTGGGAAGGGCCTCGCGGAGAAGTACGAGACCGATGCCTTGAACAATGCGCTCGTGACGATTAGCGCGTACACATTTCTTGAGGATGAGCACAATAACTTGCTTAGGGACCTCGAGGAAGCGGATGAGTAAGTTTACAAAAACAGGGCCTCGGGAGGGCCCATGGCATGGTTTTTTATTCTTTCCAATGGCTAATCAGTGTGATGGGCTCAAAAAGTGTCCTTGAGTTGGAACAACATCTTGCTGAGAGCGCTGAAGAACTAAAAGCCATTCTCATAGATTTGGAGGTGTCTCCAGTCAAGTTACTGACGAGAGTCAAGTCAGAGGGCAGTATTCGAGCTAAACTAACAAACACTCCCCTAAATTCACTTCACGGAGAGAAAGGCGATTTGAAGTCAATGGACCAACTTGGGATCAGGATAATTGTTGAGACAGATAATGAACTAGAAAATGTATTCAGGACACTATCCAAAAGAGAGAAAACAAAGGTTAAAGATTACGTGAACAACCCACGTAAGGACGGTCTAATCCTTCAAACTAACCCAAAGGAAATTTATCAATCATATCATGTATTCACTGCTTTTTCAAACAAGGTGCCCATCGAGATACAGCTCCGAACTGTTGAAATGGAAAGCAACAGGCTAGCGCTAAAACACAAGTATGGTGAGGGGTACTGGAAGACCCCTGCGTTCAGGAGAAGAAAAGCCGAGCTCGGAGACAAGCGCTAAATGGAACAGAGCCTCGGGAGGGATTTGAACCCTCGACCTTCTGCTTACAAGGCAGACGCTCCACCAGCTGAGCTACCGAGGCATGTTGAGTGTTTTCCGCTGCGGCATTTATAACCTTTTCAGTTTTTTCTTGTACGCTTCCCTTATCTTCTTCTGGTGCGCGAAGTTTGTCGCCCCGATTCCCCATACGCCTATGGTGGGCTCGTGGCCGTACACCTTGTCAAAAAGCCTGAATCCGGGGGTGCCCTTGACTTCTATCCACAGCTCTTGCTTCCCTTTCTTGCTCCCGGCCGTCCTTTCCAGGTGTATTGAGAATTTCCCTTCCCCTGGGAAGTCGTCGAGTATCGGCGTGTGTACCTTGGCGATGTGCTCGGCGATTTTGAGCATTTCTTCCTTGCTTATCTTCCGCTTGAGCTTGTCTCCGGTTATTTTGATTCTCTTCCCGTCCTTGT
>JAUVIW010000092.1 GCA_030592525.1 archaeon | reverse complement strand
GCCCTCAGCACTTGGCCGGGCATCAGCCTCTTTGTGTCAAATTCCATGTATACTTCGCCGCGCCCCCTTGTGCTGCCAACAATATACTTCACTTTCTTCCCTTTCTTTTTCGTTTCCTTAATCTCCTGCTTTACATTATATGGAAGTTCTTCAAGCGGCATTTCGAACACGGCAATGGGCTTTGGCACAATGACGCCATGTCTTTCTGCGCGCTTGAGGTTGTCAAATTCTTTCTTTGCGTCCTCAAGAGGCATGCTGCCCTCGAACCCCTGAAAGCTGCGCCGTATGTTTGTTGGCGGAAAGTAATCAAAGTCATCAACATATTCTGGGATATCATGTATGTCTCCATCCTTAATGAGCACGTCTACTACCCGTCCCTGGCCGCGGTGATGGAGCCGATGGATAATTCCCAGCTCATCTTCTCTCCATTTCTTGTCGTCAGCACCTTTCCCTGACCTGCCTGCGCCCTTTATTTCAAGGCCGGAGAACTCTTGGAGGCCCTTGTTTACTTCGAGCTGCATGGAAACAGGTCCGTAAAATGCCGTTCTCCCAGAGGGTGTTGCGTAGAATGAGGTGCCACCCCCTTCCTGGGGGTATGAAGCGGCAATCACTTTTAGGCGGTCTAGTTCCACGGGCAGTTTGGCTTTAGCGTCCACATACCCCTTCACTACTTTGCCTTTGTGCTGTTTGGTCTTTATCTTACCGACATCAAAGTGCTCGACTTGCTGCCTTCTGCGTACTATTACTTCTCTCGGGCTGTGCGCAGCACGCGTGACGAACATGCCTCCCTTTTTCTTGAGGCCTATGTGGTGGAACGCTTTCTTTGCCATGACAAAATTAGGGTTGCGGCGCCTATTAAAGCTTTAGCCGCCCACAGTGGTCACGTACACCCTTTTTGCTCCGGCCACAAGGAGCGCTTTCTTCACCTTCTTAGGCTCATCTGTTAGGGCAATCATGTTGCCGCCACCTCCTGCGCCTACCAGCTTTGCGCCTTTTGCACCTGCGTTCCTTGCCGCAGCCACTAGCTTCTCAAGCTCTGGGGACGAAACACTTATCGCACGCAGCAACTCGTGGTTCCTGTCCATAAGTGGCCCAAGCACATCAATATTCCCGCGCTCGATAGCCTTTCGTGCGCTCGTCGCTATTTCCCCCATTTCATCAAAGAGGCGGTTGTACTTTGCCTCGTCTTTTTCCTTCCGCTCGCGCACAGCCGCAACAAGTTCCTTCGTTTTCCCCTTGATACCGGTATACCCAATAACTATCTTGAACGGCTTCTTGATTTTTAGCGTCTCCGGCTCCTGTCCCTTGATGAACCATACCGGCATTTCGAACGATACCGCTGTGTTGTCAATCCCGCTGGGCGTGCCGTGAAATAGTTTCTCTGACTCGTACGCGATGTCCGAAACGTCTTTGTCCGAGAGCTTTACTTTATTATGAGCAGCTATCGCGCGGATAATCGCAACAGAACATGCTGCTCCGGATCCCATGCCGGACGCGACAGGAATTTCGGAGTCGAGTTCCACGTCCACAAATCCGACAGCCTCAACGCGCTTTAACGCATTCCTGGCAGCGAGCGCAAAGGGGTGCTCTGAGCTAATCGGAATTCGTTCCTTTGTCTGCACACTCGTGATGAACCCCTTGCCTTTTTTCACGCGTGCATTTGCCCGCACGCTAGCTACGGGGACAGCTATCGCTGGCTTCCCGTATACAACCGAGTGCTCGCCAAAGAGGATAATCTTCCCGGCAGCCCCGCGCTTCCCTTCCATACAATTGATTGGGGGGGCAATACTATAAAAATACTATTGAAGCATAGCCCACGACCCTATCGCCAGGTGACGTAGAATACTCAAGCAGCACGCCCTTAGTCGCGCCTTTTTCCTTTGCGTACAGTGCAGCAACAGCCTGTGGCCCGTACCCGCACGTCGTGATGTCCATCTCCAGTATTCGCGAGTAGAACCCGTTGACATCCAGCTTGCACAACGCCTCTATCGCATACCCGTCGTTTTCCTTTGCCTTGTGCGGCGTGACATAGTGTGAGTAATCGCTCGATGCGACAACAGTGACATCGTGCTTCGCAAGCGCTGCCGCGAGCTTTTGGCTCGAGCCGAGCGATTGGTCGCCCATCATAACAGGCACTATCCTCGCTTTGGGCGCAATTCGCTGTATTAGTGGCAGCTGCACCTCAAGCGAGTGCTCATCCGAATGTGCCTCGCCATTATCACTGAACTCACTCGCAAGCGCTTTGGCTATAGGCACATCAACACCCACGCTGCCTAGGGGTGTTTCCCACGCATCGCTCGTGTCAACGCATGTCTCCCCTTGTCCCTTTCCTGTGTGGTCCGGCCCCACCAGCACTATTGTCTTTGACAAATCAACATTGTTCCATGTCTGTGCCGCAGTGCTTCCCGAGTAAACCAGTCCCGCATGTGGCGTAACACCCGCAATGGCATTGTGCTCTTTTTCCGACCCCATAAACAGCGTGTCGAGCAATGCGTTTAGCTCTTTGCTATCTGCCGGATAGAACTGCCCTGCCACTGCAGGCGCCCTCAATCAAATCACTTCCCTGCGGTCTCGAAGTCCTCGACTGACACTTTGTATCCATCGCGTGACTTTATCGTCCCGCGCTTTATGAGGATTTCCCTGGCGAGTAGCCAGTAAGCGAGTGCCAAAGACTTCTTTCCCTTGTTGTTGAGCGGTACGCAAACATCGATGTTCTTCAGGATGTTGTTTGTGTCACACAGCGCAATCACCGGTATCTTCACTTTCTTGGCTTCTTTTATGACTTGCTAGTCGACACCTGGGTCTGATACAAGAACAATGTCAGGCTCAACGAAGTTCGGGTTCAGTGGGTTGGTGAGCGTGCCCGGAACGAACCGTTTGACGCTCAACAGGCAACCGACGTTCTCAGCGAACTTTCGCGCTGGCTTGCGGGCGTAAACCCGACCAGCGACAACGAGTATCCTTGCTGGCTCGTATTTGCTGAGAAAATCTGCCGCGAGCTGGATGCGGTCGTTGATGGTCTTGATGTCAAGAACATGTAGCCCGTCCTGCCTCGTTTTGTAGATGTACTTGCGCATGTCGCCCGTCTTGTACTGCGAGCCGATGTGTATCCCTGCCTTTAGGTAGTCCTCTAGGGACACGAGGTAGTTCTCATCCAGCTGCTTGGCCTCAACCTTTTTCACAGCGCGCTTTTTCTTTGGTTCCTCTGCTACAGGCTCTTCGGCCTTTGGCTCTTCAGCTTTAGGCTCTTCTGCAACAGGCTCCTCTACAGGGGCCTCTTCCTCAGTCTTTTCCGTGGTTTCTGTCTTAGTGGGTGCCTCTGTCTTAGGCTCCTCCACTTCCGTAACCACGGTCTCTTCGGTAACTTCTGTTACTTCTTCTTGAATTTCTTCTGGCATTTTCAATCACCTTTTCTGCCTTTATGGCAACTCCGCCATTTCAGGCACTTCTAACTCCTCTTCGATGCGCAGCAGCTCGTTGAGCTTCTCGGTCCTCGCGCCGCCGACAATACCCATCTTCATGAAGGGCACGCGGAACGCGACTGCGATGTGCGCAATCGTGTTGTCCACGGTCTCTCCCGCACGTTGTGCTATGAGAGGAGAATATGAATGGTTTTTCGCGTAGTCTGTTATCTCGTACACTTGGGTTATTGTTCCGACCCAGTCCATCTTGACGGTGAGCGCATTGCCAGCCCCAAGGTTTTCTGACAGCAGGCCCATCTCGCTTTTGAACAAGTCGTCTCCCGCAATAATGCAGTCGGTTTTCTTTGTGAGCTCCTTCGTGCGCACGAAGTCCACGTCGTTGAACGGATCCTCGATATAATAAAGCCCGTATTCCTTGATCAAGCCAAGGATGTATTCCATCTGCTCGTTTCCGTCAAGCTCTTTTTCGGCTTTCGAGTAAACGTACCTATCCTTCTTTCCGTCATAGATGCCTGTGCATGCGGAGAAGTCAACACCAATGCGCATTTCCTTTCCGGTTTCATCCGTGACAGCCTGCGCTGCGTCACGCAGCACGTCAAGGGCTTCTTCGTTGGCCAGCCTCGGTGACCATCCGCCCTCATCTTCCTTTGCTCCGGTGAAGTACCTGTCTTTGTTGTGTATCAGCCCGCGTGCCTTTTCGTGGGCAAGCGAATTGAGGTAACAGGCTTCGTAAATGC
>JAUVIW010000082.1 GCA_030592525.1 archaeon | reverse complement strand
GAAGAGCTATTGTACACGAAATCAGAAAAGCTGCTGAGGATAAACGAGCTGAGCGACCTGTCAAGCGTCAAGGAAGTGAAGCTGTCAACCAGCAGCCCGATACCAGGGTACTAGGAATGTGCATAACCACAAGGGTTTTAATCCCCTCTCCCCTCGCTTGACTAGGGGGAGAGGCTAATGAAACAAGTGATAGTGTTAGTGCTGCTTCTTAGCATAGCGACAGCAGCGCCGGTGATGACGGAATTAACAAAGAGTGTGGGGGCACTGGAAAAAGCGGTTGACATCGCTGAAGGCGTGATAAACGCCATAGCCGGGTTTGTGCAGACACTGCTCGCAGCACAAGGGATGGTGGAGAGCGCGGCACTCGTTGACTACTATGATGTGGACAAGTATGAGATAAGCGCGACAGTGGAAGGGCACGACAAGGAAGTGAACGCGCTTATAACAAAAGCGTGGGCCAGTGCCAAAAAGGCGAGAGAAGCGAAAAGCGACGCCCTGCAAAAGTGCAAGCACCTGCCGTCATACGCACAGTGCTTCAAGAACATAATTACAATGCAGGAGAGTGCCGCGGATGCGAACGCATACGCGCTCGCGGCGACGAAGCGGGCGATAGCACTCATACACGAAGATATGGAAACGCTTGAGCAGCTGGGTGCAGGGTGGTCGTTTTACCACGGAAGTGAGAGGGAAGTGGCACTCGAAGTCGCGAGGGACATGGAAAGCGAAGCACTGCACCAAGCCATTGCAACATACACTGCAATAGACACGACAGGGAAAGCGGAACTCACAACAGGAAGCGCGGACAGTGTCGAGCAGGCCTTGGCGCAAGTGTTCGCCGGGAAGTATTTCAGCGTGAGCATAGTGAAGGCGCCGGCGCAATACCACAAGGCGTTCAACGCGCTTGTTGGGCACCACGGCGAAGTGTTTGGGCTGCTTGAGGGGCATAATGACCTGGAGAAAGCAATTACGTCAATGCATGCAACAAACAAGGCGTGGGAAAAGCAGTGCAACAGTGCAGCCAGCGATGCGGAAAAAGCGCTCACAAAAGCGAACAAGGAAGAGCCCTGGCTCGTGGGCACAGTGCGAAAGGAGTGGGAGATTAACAGCGCGAGAGTAGTCGAGGCCAGGAAGCTGAAGGCTAAAGGGGTGCTGGCGAGAGAGGCAATGGACGACTACTGGCTCGCGACATCAACGGCGAGATTCCAGGAAGCGCACGACAAGGCAGTGCTCGCGCAGGACGGGCTAAGGGCGATGATGGTGGAATTGAGGGACATTGTGGAGCAAAAGAAGGCTGAATGCTACGCGAGCGCGAATGCCACAACGGCGATGGGTGTTACGCTTGAAGGAGTTGCGGAAGAGCACTGCAAGCGGGGAGACAAAGAAACGCTTGGAAGGGCTGTGCAGCACTACGAAAAAGGCGCGTACCAAAAGCACTTGCTGTCAAGCGGGGAGCCAGTGAGTGATGTCAAGGCATTGCTGGCGCGCGCAAAAGTGCTTGCGGCAGGCGATGCAGGCAAGCTGAAGCAGATAGCGCTGCTGGAAAAGGAGCTGGGGCTGGCTGAAACGCTTGACCCGGAAACAGCGATGCCACTGCTGACGAGCATTGCCAGCAGGGCAATGGCGCTGATGGAAGAGGAAGCGCCGGATATTGAAATAATGAATGAGTTCGTGCTTGAGGAAATAGTGCCCAACAGGGGAGAGGGGGTGGAGCCTGAGGAGGGGGAGATTGATGTTGAGTGGAATACAGATGCGGCGGAGCAGAAGCTGAGGGATTTGAAGAAAGCGCTTGACACGATTGTTGAATTGAATTTCACTGTTGCGACAGTGATGGACGAGGAAGACTGGCTCGAATTCAAGGAAAGGGTGGATGCGCTGAAGAAAAGGCCGGATGCTGATGATTACGCGCGAAGGAAGGCGGAGCTGGATGTGGTTGAGAAAGAGATGCACCAAGTGATAGTGGGGTCGATGCAAAGGGCGAAGACAGAGCACGAGACCGCGCTGGCGGTCATGGAAAACGCGGGCATGTTTGACTACGCATACGTGCTAGAGAGCAGCCGGCAGGAATATGAGAAAGGGTACTATAACCGCGCGTTCATTTACGCGGCTTATGCAAAAGCGATGACCGCAACGCAAAAGAGCCCAGCAACAGGGATGCTGACATCGGTAGCGGCGCCGTTTTTGATAGGGGTCGCTGTTGTTGCCGGGATTGTGTGGAAATTGAGGACACGCAAGAAAGAGCCGGAAATAAGAAAGGTGCTCAAAAAGATCCGTGAGAGAGAAAGTAATCGCTCCAGTCAACGCGGTCCGATTTCCTGGTGGAAATAGCGCGGCGAATCCTGCGGACGTTCTCGGCAGGCATGCGGCCGGTCGTGTTCACCTGCACAATCTTGCGGCGGCCGTAGTTTTCTATGGAGCGGATGAGGCAATAGTCCAATGCCTCTGAGTCAATGTTGTCCTGGAGCTTTTGCTTGGAGTAGCGGCGCGGCTTCAGGCGGCGGGCAATGGAGCGCGGGGACGCGCGGAGGACCACGACGGTCTTGGCGGGGAGCTTCAGGTCGCAAAGCACATGGCCCTCAACAACGCCGTTGAAGCCACGCAGCTCACGGGCCAAAGCGCGCATATTGACAACGAGAGAGCCGTTGATTGAGCCTGTGTAAATCTTCCTGCGCTTGATAAGGGTGTTCACGGAAAGGAAGGGCAAATGCAGCTCAGCAGCCAGAAGGCGGGCTATGGTGGTCTTGCCCGTGCCTGGTGTGCCCGTGACCACAATCATAAAGCGTTTTAAAGCCGGAGGGGCATATAATAGTTGGTGTGAACCATGGGCATGATGAAAGAAGTAATCAACGACATCGCAGACACGGTGGAGGACCTTTTCCTCACTGTCCTGGGCATAGCCCTGATTGTATTCATGGTGGGAATGTGGTACGGCGCCAATATTGAGGTGCCGGTGCTGTATTATCCACTGTACTTGTTCCTGGCGCTGCTTGCGTACAAGCTGGCAAAGGATATTGTTAACCGCGCAAGAAAGAAGAAGTGACTACTCCTTCAGCTCGACGCTGTCGACAACGCCGTCGCCGTCAAGGTCAAGGCCGGCGAAGACATGCGCATCACCGGTGAATAGCGATGATTCAGTCATTAGTGCGAGGATAGCGGCTTTTGTTCCGGCGAATGAGTTGCCGGCGACGACCAGCATTGTCTTGTCCTTGTTCCAGTGCGAGGGGGCGCGGGCAACAAAGCCAACGGCACCAGTGTAGTTTTTTCCCGAGCGCTTAGAGAAAACGCTGTTGACAGCGCCAGTGCGTATTTTGAAGGGTAGGGCATCATTTACCTCACTTTGGACGAGGTTGACTATGGGGCCGCCCACAATGACGAGGTTGTTCTCGCGGAGCTCCTTCTCGCGGACCTCGGTATCCAAGCGGACCGAGGGGTCAACGCGGTCGCACAAAGAGCCGAAGAAAAGGGTCAGGTCAGCGGCGTAGAACGCATCCCTTGCGCGGGCGTTGTTCGGGCCATGGGGGTCAGGGGAGCCAACAATAACCTTTGCCTCGAAGCGCCCCTTGCGGTAGAACGGCAGCAGGAACTCTGGGAGGGGGGTGCCGGTCCACGCGTCGCGCAGGAGAACCGCAAAAGCGTTGTCCTTGACCTGAAAGAAGCGCGTGGTGGCGCCGCGGCGGGACTCTACGCGGACCACCTGTATTGCACCGGACTTGCGCAGCTGGTTGAAGTGATAGTAGATTAATTGCTCATCAAGGCCCAAGTGGGAAGCGACCTGGGCAGGGTACATTGGCTTGGTGGCCAAGAGCTTGAGGATTTTCCAGCGCGTAGGCTCGAGCAAAAGCTTCAATTCACTGGGCTTCAGCAAGCGGGCATCTGTCTCACGGCCCTTGGAAATCAAGCGCACAAAACCACCACAATATTTGTTTTAGTGGTCAGATATAAGTCTTTCGGGAGAACGCACCAAATTGCAGTAATGCAAGAAATAAAGGGGGACCAGCCAAAAAGCGGCTTTAGTATTTGGTATATAAGCGGGCTATGGCACAAGGAAGGGGGTATGTGCGGGATTATAGGCTGCAAGGGGGGAGAGAACGCAATCCAAACAGCGTTCTCGGGATTGAAGAGGCTGGAGTACAGGGGATATGACTCCTGGGGAATCGCATCAATTGACGGGGACGATGTTAATGTTCACAAGCAAACAGGGAAGATTACTTCATTGCCACCCAGCCTAGAAAATAAGAAAGCAGGGCTCGCCATAAGCCACTCGAGATGGGCGACCCACGGTGGAGTGACAAAAGAGAACGCGCATCCGCATACTGATTGTACGGGCAATGTGGCAGTGGTGCACAACGGAATAATCGAGAACCACGAAGAATTGCGTGAAGGGCTTGAGGCCAAAGGGCACAAGTTCAAGAGCGAGTGCGACTCGGAAGTGCTCGCACACCTCATTGAGGAGGAAAAAGGCG
>JAUVIW010000097.1 GCA_030592525.1 archaeon | reverse complement strand
GCAACAAAATACCTTGACGCCATGAACATGGACTTCAAGGCGGATGCGGAAGTGTACAAGAAGTTTTGTGGTGCGGACGCATTCGAAGCCGTGAAGCGGACCGCGAAGATTTGTGTTGAGAAGAAGGTGCACCTGGAGGTGACAGTTCTTGTCATTCCAGGCATCAACGACGGCATCAAAAAGCTCGAGGAAATCTTCATTTTCCTCGGGGAACTGGACAAAAACATCCCACTCCACCTCTCCCGATTCCATCCCGACTTCAGGATGATGGGCAGGGAGCCGACACCAATCCAGACACTGAAGAAGGCGGAGGCAGCCGCAAAAAAACATCTTGACTTTGTGTACCTCGGCAACACTTCCGGGGGTGAAGACACACTCTGCCCGTCCTGCAAATCGCTACTTATTAAAAGGCGCGGATACTCTACTAATATCGAAGGATTGGATGGTGTGTCCTGTTTAAGGTGTGGAGGAAAAGCTGCTATAGTGAGGTAAAAATGGACGTTGACATCGACGAGCGGGTAAACAATGGCTGGATTCACTGCAGGTTCACCATCGAGGTCCAGGGGAACCACAAGGAGAAGGTTGAGGAGTCCCTGAACAAGCTCGCGGAGGCGATTTCCAAAAAGAAGTCCGTGACCGTGCTAAAGGCGGACATTGATAAAATCCACGAGGTGTCCGACAACTGGTTCTCGAGTTTCATCGAGATTGAGGCCCTAATAAAGGGCTATGACGGCATGATCGATATCGCCACCCAGGTCACCCCCAGCACCATGGAAATCCTTGCCCCGAAGAAGATTACCATCCCCGCGAGCCAGCTCCAGACGTCCATGATAGACATCTCCTCACTAATCTCGACATTCGCCCATGCGGCATATATCGCGAGAAAGCAGCTTAAGGCGAAGGCTTGAGGGGCTATCTCTCCTTTTTTCCCATAATGGCAGTAGTTGTAATGGGAATGCTCCTCACCCAGGCATATTTCCTCGGGGCATCCCTCTCGGAGGAGGGGGAAAACACCCTAATCCTTGCGGACCGCCTATATTATATTAGGAAGGGCGCCGAGGGCTCCTACTGGGCCGGGCGGGGAAATTTCACCAAAAACTGGGAAAAGTCCATATCCGGGACAGCCCCCGCCCTAACTCTTCCCTTTTCAGGATACGCCACCGCCGAGGAGGCCTTTTCCGGAAAACTTACAAAAAAAGGCCAAATTCATGGCTTTACCACCCGCACCCCCAGTGGGCGGGAGTGCCTCTCCCCCAGGGGGCCCTCGGGAGCCGCGTTCATCATCGAAAACCCCCGTGCAGCCACGGTTTTCCTTGCCTGGCCCAACCAAACCTTCTGCCCCAAAGGATAAAAAAAATACCATATCGACAATTACTTAAGCTTCTTGGCGCTTTCCCTTAGGCATAATCTCGGTGGAGGCTAATCCGGTCATCGCCTGGGCTTAGGAAAGCGTGGGATTAAACGAACACTTTCCCCTGGGGGAAGGCGATAACCATTTAAAAACCTTCTTGAGCACGGGTATCGACAACTATTTAAACCTCTTCTTGATAGGGATTACGACACGCTAGGGTATTCCATACCTTTGGCGAAGGATGATATTGATGAAAATAAAAAAGGAGGAATGTTTGATGCAACAGACATTTAAGAGAATTGGGGCTGCGGTCGGATCCGCGCTCATGCTGGGCTCAACCCTGGCAGGAGCGGCACTCGCAGCTGACGTGGCTGACTTCTACAACGGAATCGCTGTAGTTGACGGCTCTGCGGACGACACTTTAATCGCAATAGGAACCGGTGGGTCTTCCCCGTCGGGTATTGCGGCAGACGTCGTATCCGCAATCGGAATTGCTTCCGAGATTGGTGACCACAGGATGACCGAGGCTGCTGGAGGCGTCGGCGAGGTAGTACTTGCCGTCGATTCAACATCAGTCGATGGAAAGAGCCTGGAAGGCCAAATCGGAAGGTATGCCAACGACACCCTTACTTCGAACACCCTGAAGTTCTACGCAGATGGACAGGGCGGAACCACACTGTCGACCCTTGGGTCCCAGTATGTAAGGAACAGGGGTGGCACAAATGTCCTGAACCAGGAAACAATAAGCATAAAGCTTGTTGAGGCCGGCAAAGGGATAAAGTTCGACTACCAGGCAGGAGATTTAGTTACCTCCTCCGACAACACCGCCGGATTTGGTCAGACAGAATGTGAGTTTGACTACGTAAACCAGTGGGTTATGTACGAAACCAAGTTTGACTCCCCGGTAGACTTCGACGATGCACTCAAGTCCCAGACCATGAGGTTCCTTGGGCAGCAGTACACCGTTTTGTCAGCCTCCGCGACTGAAATCAAGCTCGCTGGAAGCGGTATCGAGCAGACACTCAATGTGGGCGATGATGGAATCGAGTTTGACGACGCAGTCGTTGAGCTGACCTCTGTCATGACCCAGGGAACTGGCGGAACAACCGACAAGGCGCAGATAAAGGTTACCAACGATGGAACATCCGTTTCGAAGCTGGTAACTGAGGGCTCAACCGAAACCATCAACGGCATTGAGGTTACAGTCCTCTCAGCAGGACCAACCTACATCGGTGACACAACGGTTGGAAGTGCGAACCTCCTTCTCGGCGGAAGCTCGTTTATCCTGAAGAACAATCAGGCTATGTCGACCGGCAGCCCGTGGACAGTTGTTATAAAGGCAGCAGCCGACTCGTCCTCAACAGACGCCGGTGACAATGGTATGAGCTACCTTAGGCTGGTTTACTCCCAGGGAGCAACAGGCTCATCTGCAATTGCAGCTGGCACAACCCTCTCGGGAATGGACGAGCTTAACGGTCTGCTGACAGTGGCATGTGACGATATTTCATCGCCCCTCTACAGGGACATGAAATTCGAGCTGGCTGGCCAGAAGAACCTGGACAACCAGGCAGGGAGCAAAGTTACCCATGTCATGCAGATAACCTATCCTGACAAGATATTTGACGGAATGAGCATGGGCGGCAGCTTTGGCACAGTGGACGTAGACACAATCTATGTCGCGCTTGGCGGCGATGAAACAGGAGTTACCCCTGGTAACTTTTACTTCACCGGCACCAGTGCAGTAACGAGCAACTTCACGGACGGGGGCATCTCTACGAAATCCCTGACCATCGGCGACAAGCAGTGGACACTCACGGTAACCGGCGTGCTGAACGCGAGTAACAGTGTGCCACTTGGTCCGAACATAGTGGCCACCCTTGCAGAGCCGACCCAGAAGTACCCGCTTGGTGCGGCAAACACCAGGGAGGAATGGCGCCTGCTTTTGTACAACAATTCGAATGAATGGACACACTTTGGGACCACAACCGCAGAAAACGCAGAGATTCTGAACTACACAGGAACAACCACCAACTACGCAACAAACAAGATTGTCTTCCGTGACAGTGCGAAAATTATGAAGGCTCTCACGGACTTTGTCAGCCTCTGGGGCACAAAGCTTGTTTCGTCAAGCCAGGCATCAGTGACCCTGTCACTGCCAACAGAACAGGCACTTCCTAGCCTGACAATCGGCAGCACCGCGGCCTCGAGCGAGACTGCGACGGCGACCCTTGGCGGGGACGCAGTTGCAATCGGCGGCGTTGATGTTTCCGTAACCGGAAGCGCATCAAGCCTAGCACTTGACGAGTGGCCAATGCCAGTTGCCAATGTGGACAGCGACATAACCGCAGCCGACAAGGCCGGCAAGAACATCATCATTGTCGGAGGAGGCGCTGTGAATGCACTCACAGCCGCCCTCACGGACAAGCTTGCCGCCATGGAATGTGAAATCACCAACGACGACCCAGGTGCCGGAAAGGGCAAGGTCGCAGTTGTTGAGGACGCGTTTGCCGAGGGCTACTACGCAGTAGTCGTCGCCGGGT
>JAUVIW010000117.1 GCA_030592525.1 archaeon | reverse complement strand
TTTTGAAGGGGCCTGGGCAAGTTTTGCCGAGGACATTCCCTGTGATTCAGGACTTGCCGTTTGCCATGTATCTCCGGGCCAGACTGCTGCTAATAAATGGATCTGTAAAGTCAGAATGAAAACGAAAATGCTCAACAAGATTTTCTTGTGCATGGATTTACCCTTTCCTTCCTAATCTATCAGTAGCCTTCGCGTACTTGCTCCATTTCCGTTGTGAACTACATAATTTTTTCTATTCATAAATAGTGTATCTTTTTCCTTAGCTTTGCAATTCTCCAACTTCACAACTTTCATACTTTGCTACAGTAAATTTCGATACATGCTGTACATACTATCAGCGCTATGCTTCAACGATACATAGCGGAGGATTGGTCTTCCACCTGCCGCGCGTGAAGTCAGGAAAATCCATCGGACGAGACTTGTTAGCCACCGACCGTTCGCTTAGTTCAGAGACAACGCTCCAGGCAGCCGCATCGTAAACGTCCATGTCCGGCGGCGTGCCGGTGCGCAAGGCCTGTATCAATCGATAAACCACCATATAATCCATCCCGCCGTGTCCGAAGCCACTGGCCTTGTTGCCCAGCGCCTTCCATAGCGGGTGGTCATAGTCCTTCTGATACTTATCAGCAGGTTCCCAAGCGTGGTTGGCACTTTCACCCTCGATGTAAATCCTGTCGGGGTATCCTCGAAAAATGCCTTTGGTGCCCTGCACAAGATTGATACGGCTGTACGGCCGAGGCGTGCGGCAATCGTAATAAATGGTAATTGTTAGACCATTAAACGTCCGAATTAAGCTGACATTAACATCGCCCTGCGCGTACTTTTGTCTGGCCAACTGATGGTCCGGACCGAATTTCTTCTCGGCGTAAAGATTCAGCCCTCTTGACTTGCTGCTCATTGAAACCAGGTAATCGAACCTGTCACCACGGTTAATGTTCATACATTGGGCCACCGGTCCAAGGCCGTGAGTAGGATACAAATTGCCATTGCGTTCAATCGAATGCTGTCTGCTCCAGGCTTTTCCTCTTGTGGAGTTGAGGGTAAGAGCACGACAATCGTGGAGGTACCCGACTTCGCCATGCAGCAGTTCTCCCAAAAGTCCCTTGCGAACCATATTCAGGACCATCATCTCGCTGCGCCCGTAACAGCAGTTCTCCAGCATAACGCAGTATTTGCCGGTATTCTCTGAGGTTTCCACCAATTGCCAGCATTCGTCAAGAGTCACCGCAGCGGGTACTTCAGTGGCAGCGTGTTTGCCGGCTTTCATTGCTGCCACACACACAGGCACATGCCACTTCCAAGGTGTTGCGGTAATAACTAAGTCAATATCCTCCTGCTCGCAGAGTCGTTTGAAGTCGGTCTCGCTGCGCCAGTAGCCGACGGGTTTTGGCTGGCCCGCCTGCTCGACCCATTTCTGCATTCGTTTAACTCTCTCGGGGATGATGTCACAAACAGCTCGAATCCGAGCTCCTTTCATATCCAGCAAAATCTTGCCCAGATAGGAGCCGCGTCCGCCTACACCGACGAGGCCTATACGAACTCGATCAATTCCCGTAGCAGCTCTCACCGGAGCCACAGCTTGCGATGCCTTCGCAGCGGTTGTAAGATTCGTGACGTCCAGGGCTAATCCGGCACCAAAAGTTGCGCCCAGTCTCACAAAATCTCTTCTATTGTATTCGGTATCCATATTTCTCTCCTGTACAGTATTTCAGTATTGAGGACTCACGCATTAGAGATCACAGGGACTGGCCGCTGGCAACGCATAACTTTGCTTCTTTCACACCCTGCATGCCGACCGCCATTCGGCCTTCCACCTCCGCGGCGTAGCCGTGCAACCACTCCTCAAGGTTGGTGTAGCCGTCGCCATCGTCGTCGCCGTTCGGGTTTTCAGGGATCACCAATTTACGGCGGTTCTCCGCCAGCTTCGGCCAGCCGCCGATGTCCTCCTGACTGGCAATAATCTTTCCAGTGCTGTTGCGAACATTGCTGACAACGCGTTTGTCCACCGGGTCGCGGTCCGCGGGCCGCGCGCCCGCGTTGGCGAGCACCCACTCTTCCACCTCGTCGGCCGGTCTGACGGTCAGGCCGGGAACGGCGACAGGGGCAACGCTCGCCCGGTTCACTTCGGGTACTCCCGGCTCGAAGGGCATGAAGACGTCTTGCCACAGCTCCGCTACGGAAGCGAAATTCTTCCCGTTGAAGACGTTGTTAGCAGCGAAGTAATATCGCGTGTCGGGATGCTTGGCCCGCGCAATGATGGGGTAGCGCGTGCGCTTGATGACGTTGCCCATGATGCTGATCAACTGGTGGCCGCGCCTCCCCGTGCAGTCGGTCTTCATGGCGAAGTTGGCATCCTCCACCAAGTTATTCGCAATCACTCCCTTCACGCCCTGGTTAGCGGCGGGGTTGCGTCCCTTGTTGTGCACGAACAGATTGCCGATTACTGCTATGTTCTGGCCTTCGTTCTTGCCTTGCTTCATTATGAGCAATCCCCGGGAGTGCCCTCCCTTGTGATGCTTCGCACTGTCCAGCCCTTCACTGAAAATATTGTGGATAAACGTTAGGTTGCTGCCGCGCGTTTGCACATTCTCGTCGGTCGCCCAACTGAACGAGCAGTGGTCTATGATGAGCCGATCACCGTTGACTTTCATGCAGTCCCGCTCGCTGTACTGGGTCCACCCGCTTTTTTTATTGCGCACCGGGGCGGAACCGCGGTCACCGACACGAACACGGATGTGCTGCAGCAATACGTCATTTGCGCGCACACCTAACTCGCAGCCCTTCAGCGTGATGCCGGGCGAGTGCGCCGTCTGGCCGGCTACGGTTACGTAGGGGTGTTTGATGCTCAGGCCGCCGTAAGGCGTGAAGTCAATGTTGCCCGAGACCTCGAAGACGACCACGCGCGGACCTTCGGCATCGAGCGCCGCCCTGAGGGAGCCGGGGCCTTTGGCGTTCAGGTTCGTCACCTTAATGACTCTGGTCTTCGGCACATCGAGATGCCGGC
>JAUVIW010000027.1 GCA_030592525.1 archaeon | reverse complement strand
GCTTTCTTTCAGCCCTCGCGCTTGAGTGGTGGCATATTCCTCCCGCCCAGGACAGTGGTCGCTGACATGGGTGTTGTGCGTGACGGCATCGAGATGATGCTGCACAACGGCCGCATGGGCAAGATTACGCCGGTCTCGTTCCGCGACCGCGGCCTCGTGCGCAAGATACTCGTGCGCATGAAGGGCATGGACTGTTTCCGCGTGAGTGAGCTTGGCATTGGCACGCATCCCCATATTGACTTGGACATAGCGGGTAAGACAACGCTCCTAATCGAGAAGGTCATCAACACTTTTCACTTGGGCTTCGGTGACTCGAAGCGCGGTGGCTGGGGCAACATTAAGGCCAAGGACCACTTCGACGTTGTGGTGCCCAATGGCAGGCTGTCAATCGCGGGGAAGAAGCTCGTGCCCAGGAAGCAGTGAGATTGTTATTGTTTTTTAATCCATTTCTCGTAATCTTTGTGGGTGCCTGCAAAGTAAACACGCTTAACTCTTTTTGTTTCATTTGCTTTGAAGCAAATCCTGTGTTGTCCCACTTCGGCCACGAAATAGTTGAGGCCATACTTCAGGTGCCTCGCGCTTAACTCTATCTTTAACTTCTCTATCTTTTTTCTTATCTTCTGTTGGATGGGTTTGTCAAGTTTCTTGAGGTAAGCATCCCATTTTTCAATGAACTCGAGTGCATACAACGCATTCACCTGTACTTGCCTAGGGCTGTATCCTCATCCAGTAGCTTGCGTTTTTTCTCGCGAATATCCTTGTCAAGCCTTTGCATTTTCTTGACGGCGAGCTCGTCTTCCTGGCTTCTCTCAAGCAGGTGGTACCTGTTGTTGAGCTCTAGCACCCCCATGCGCAGGGCCTCAGTCTTGGTTTTGGCGAGGCCTCCTTCCACAGCTTCCTCCAGTATCTGCTCAAGAGTTCCGGTGATTTGGATTGTTGTGTGCATACATAGGTTATCTACTATCATATTAATAATACTTTTGATTATGCTTTACCTATACGTGGATTTCTTTGCCGTCTTTTGTGATATTACGCACTTACCGGGCTAGGCCTGACAATGTTAGGTATTGCGATGGTGGAAGACACCTCTTTTTCTGCGAATAAGAGTGCATACGCGATTCTTAGGAAGTCGCCTTTGGTGTCTGTTTGTATCTTTGCTTTCAACATACTTGAGAGGAGCTTCTTTGTTATTCGTTCAGGTTGTATCTCTGTGAGTGTTTTAGATGCGTTTTGAAATTCTATGGCGATGGCGTTGCCTTTACTGTCAAAGTCAATTATGAGGTCACCAACCTCTATTCCACCTTTGGACTGCTTGCCCTCTTGAAATATTATGAGGTCATCATTTTTCGCGTCGTAATCAAACGAGTACTTGGCCATATTTTTCAACTCTCCTCTGCCATCTTCTGTTTATTCTTATCACAGTTACTACAATCATGCTGCTATTTATAACTATTACGTATCTATGGGCTTGACCCTTGCTAAAGATGAAGTAGCAGGAGTATTTCTTTTCCCCCTTCTTTTTGGCAGGTTCTCTTCTGGCGTAATGTAGCTTTGAGGGGTTAAGCAAGTTATGTACTACATCTGTTATGGGAATGCGGCGGATTTTAGCTCTAATTTTGGCGTGGTTGGTAATGATGATATCTTCTTTTGTGTACTTTTTCAGTTTCGTCTTCAGTTCATTTTTACAGTTGTAGTACACTGTTTTACGTTTAATCGTCATTTTCACACCGTGAATTATCATTTACACTCTTATCTCTTTGCCGTCTTTTGTCATGAAGACGTTCTTGGTGTTGTGTACAATATAGTCCATTTTCGTGCGCATGCCTATTTTGTCTTCAGCGTACACTTCCTTTTTCACTCTTGCGGCGACAATCTCCCCAACCATGAGTATATGGTCACCAGTTGGAACCATTTTCACCAGCTTGCACTCGAGGTTTGATTGGCATTCCGCGATTGACGGGGGCTTCACTTTGAGTGAGGGTATAGGTGTCAGCCCTGCGTGAGTGAACTCGTCCACAACATCATCACCGCACTTGTATGCCTTATCGACAATGTCTTTGCCGGGAATGCCTACAACAAACTCTTTTCCTGCGAGCGCGTTCTTGTAAGTGTCAATGCTTTCCCTGACGCCGATAACAATCATCGGTGGCTTTACAGAGCACATCGCATGAAAGCCGAACGCTGCAAGGTTGTTGACGCCTTCCTCGCTCACGGTTGATACCAATGCAGTGATTCCGCCGGGGTGTGCGTAAGAAAGCTTGTCTTCCGGAACTTCAACTAGCTCACTCATGAGCTCACAGCTCCTTCAGGTTCTGGGATATCACGGCGACCACGAAGAACGTCACGGCCATTACTCCTGCGAGCACTAGGTGGTTGGGCTCGCTTATGAGCTTCGCAAGCTCATGGTACAATAATGGGTTTGCGGTGAACACGGCGTAGCCTCCGATGGCCAGCGCAAAGAACAGGGCGTAAGACCTGTACAAGTGCCGGATCATTCGGTGGTGCCCCTTCTTGTACATGAACAGCTGCGTTACCAGCAGGAACGCGCCGATGAAGAACGTTGCGTGGAACATCTTTTGTATGATGCCTATGCCGCGCGAGTACAGCAGCATATCATGCTTTAATTGTGTTGTGTAGTAGTCACTGAGCTCTGTTTTAGTGGGGTCCTCAGTTGCGAGAAGCGAGCTGCACCCGCCCGCAGAGTTGCCCGCGCCAAATGTGTCGTACGGGTCGTACTTCACGTGCTGCTCACACAGCTCGAGAACGGTTTCCTCTGAGTAGAAATTGTCAATCAGGTTTTCCTCATGGCTGTTCAAATAAATGCTGAGCGCGAGACAAATCGTCACCAGTGCGGCGACGACGTAAATCCAGTGCCGTTCCTCTTCCATAGTCACTTTTGCCATGATCACACCATCTTGTACTTTCTTCCCGTCAAGTTCCCGCTGGCATCGACGAGCCCCAGCCGCACGAGGTGGCCGCAGTAGTTCCGGTAGCTCCTCTGCGACGCGGGGTCCTTGATTCTCTTGTTGTACTCTTCCCACAGCTTCTTCGTGCTGAGCTCTCCTTTTTCGTCGAGCACCAGGTAGATTGCTTTCTCGTGCTCATTCAGCCTTTTTAACGCTTCCGTCTTGCGGAAGTTCTTCGTGCCGCCCGTGTACGCCTTTTTGACGTCCTCGACATTGAACGCCTCGCGCTCCTCGTCCTCAGCCATGAGTGCGGCGCGCCGCACAGTCTCCAAAGCTATCCTGGCGTCGCCGCCTGACAGCCGCGCAGCCAGCTTCAGGGCGCGTTCCGGAGCGGAGCCGGGCACGAATGCGTATTGCTTCCTTTGCTGCAAAATGTCGAAGACTTCTTCCACGGTGTACATCGGGAACTCGATGTTCTCGACCGAGAGCGAGCTCTTGATTCTCTGGTCAATGTCCATCAGTGCATAAGCGTCGTTGCTGACCGCCACGACGCCGATGCCCGAGCGTGAGAGGTCGTACAGGAGCTCCATTGAGTCCAGTGCGTCTATCTCGTCCAGGCACACGAGCACCTGCTTGCGCGCGGACTCCTTCTCCAAATACCTCAGGAGGTCAGTGACCGCCTGCCTGTAATTAGTGTAAATGTCGAGCTGGTTCAGTATCTCGACGAGTGCGGCGTGCGTGGTGTTCCGCTTCCAGCAGTTCACATAGGCCCCGCGGGCCTTGGAGGTGTGCTGCTCGAGCTCCTTGAGCATGTAATTCGCCACAAGCGTCTTTCCTGTGCCGCACGGCCCGTATATGAAGGCGTTCCTGGGCCTCCTGTTGAGTGTGACCGGCCTGAGGCACGCGGCGAGCTGCTGCTTCTGGCCGTCCCTGTGCTCTATCCTGTCCGGTGCGTAGGCATCGAGGAGGGCTGCCTCGTCCCTGATTACTGCAACGCGCTTGTCAAAGTACGACATATCGGAAGGTATCTCTTGCCGAGAATATAAGGCTTGCGGTAGGTAGCCATTTATAGTTCATTGTGCAGAAATACGCCGCTAGCAACCCTAGACAGAGGTTTTAGAAATGGTAGAATACAACACTCTGAAATCAGAGGAAATCAAATACGGCAACAACAACTTCATTGAAGTCGCCCGAAAGGAAATTGATGGCAATGAGTTCATCAGCATCTCCAAGGGCTATTTCCTGCCTGACGGAAACAAGAGGTACAAGGGCGGGATAGGTTTCCCGGATGAGGGGGACACTGCAGTCTCAATCGCAAAAGCGATTGACGGCATGCACTCCGACGCGCCTGCTGAGAAGCCGGCTGCCGAGGAGAAGCCAGCTGAAGAGGCCCCGGCAGAGGAAACTCCTGCCGAGGAACCTGCAGCCGAAGAGTGAGCCCAACAGCTCACCGATTTCTATTTTTTTGCGGAAGAGTAGCGCTAGCCAGCGAGCTTGTTTGCTGCGCGGAGCTTGCGGGCCTTCGAGCGGTGATTTTCGGCCATGGCCATGTTCGCCCCCACGAGGGAGAGCTTGTGGTGCATTTCGTTCTCGCGCTCGTTCTTGTACCTTGACTGCATTCTTCCCACTTTGCCTATGAGCTTCTTCCTCGCGATAAGCACTTCCGCTGTCTCGGGAAAAGTGCCGGCATTGCCAAGCGCTTTTTGGTACAGCTCTGTCTCGCGCGGGTCCATCAGGTCGCCGTACTCCCTGACAATGTTATTGAGGTGGGCCCAAGCGCCGTCATAAAAGTGCGTTGCCCTGACGCGGTGAATATTTTCCGCCCATATCTGGCGGAAGGCCTCCACTTTCATTGCTTCGGCGGTTATTTTGTCCACGCGCCCGCCCCTGTCATACAGCTCCCTGGCGCGGTCCGCGATTATGGGCAGCTCCAAGTGCAGCTTGAGCCCGCCGAACTGCCACGCGCGGCCGTACGCACGCGCGGGGTGCCAGTTCTTGATGTCGCGCAATGTCTCAGCATAGTTGCTTATCTCCTCAGCCCATTTTTCCTGGTGCTCGCGCGTCTCAAGATCCATTGTCGGGTACTTTTTGCGGATGCGCTCCAAATCCAGGGCAGGTGCGTGCTCGGTGAACCACTTTGACACTTTCGCCGCTTTCGCCCTGCTGATGTAGCCCCTGTCAATTGCGTCCCTCATCTTCACGAAGTCCGCGCGGTGCGAGTCCACGACATCCGACGGCTTTGTTTCAGTCCCGTCGGGAAGCGGGAGCGACGCATAGGAAAGTGCATACAAATCCTTCTTCACGGTCTCGTACAGCCTGTCTGCCATCTCAGGATTCCTTGCCGTGCCACTCATCTGCCCCAAGAACTCGTGGATGAGGGCGTGGCGCGTTGCCTTGCGCGTGATGCGCGGGTACAAATAGTCGACGAGTGACTCCACGCGCTTCCTGCGCTTCGCCGAGTAAACATCATTCATCAGGCTGGACAAGTACTCGTTCGCAGCCTTGATGGCTTTCTTCTTTTCCCCGGGCTTCATGAATTTCATGTGCTCGTGCACGAGTGCGGCAGTGCGCAAGTAGTTTGCCTTATCGCGCTTGTTCCCAATCAGCTTTTCCTCGCGCTCGCGCTTGCTTTCGGTGTAGTACTCGTGCTTTGACTTGCGGGTGCCAATGGGCTTCCGCTTTGTGGTTGGCTCAGTGCTGAGGTAGTGCACCACGTGCTTTAGCGTGCGCTCAACCTCCCACTGGGGGATGGCAGCTCTCTTGGCTTTGCCTTCCGGGCCGCTGTGCCTCGTGGCGAGCTCTGTAATAGGGATGGCGCCGTATCGCATTTGCTGCGGGCGTGACAATATGTCTTGGACGAGCTTTGACCGGCGTATTGTGATTGGCCTGATTCTTTGCTTGGATGCCGTGCGCCTAGCCATACTCTATTTAAAGCAAGTTGGCGTATAAAAACAGCGATGTCCTTCAAGCCCCGTGTGAACGACCCCCTCGACGCGCTCGAGGACCTTTCAGGCAGAAGCATCTTTATAGGCCGCGCCCAGAGCGCCCACCGCAAGTTCGGCCGCGAAGGCGCCCTTCTTCTGGGCAGCGTGGCTGAAGAAGAGCGATATGGCGAGTTCGTTTACCTCGACGCGCTGGGGCCGCACGTGGTCTTCATCAGCGGAGCCCGCGGGTCAGGCAAGTCCTACAGCCTGGGTGTCATTGCAGAGGAGCTGAACTCCAAGAACCCGAACGTCGCCGTGGTCATCATCGACCCGATAGGCATTTACTGGTCCATGAAGTACCCGAACCAGGACGACGGGGAGCTGGATTCCCTTATTCGCATGGGCCTCGCGCCCCGCGGAGTCGACGGCGTCAACATTTTCGTGCCCTACGGCGTCAGGAAAACATTGCCAAGGGACACTTACGACAAGATTTACGCGCTCAGGCCCGCCGACCTCACGGTCGACGACTGGTGCCTCACATTCGACATCGACCGCTTCTCGCCCACCGGCCTCCTCATGGAGAAGACCATTGAGAAAGTTGCCCAGGGCTACATAAGCACGGACGGAAAGAAGGTCCACGCCAAGGAGGGTGACTATGGCCTTGACGACATCATCGACTGCCTGCAGAACGACAAGGAGCTAACAGGCAAGGTCAAGGGATTCAAGACCGAGTCCCGAAGGGCACTAACCTCAAGGTTCGAGGCGGCAAAGTCCTGGGGTGTGTTCACCAAGGACGGCACCTCCCTCGTGGCACTGTGCAAGGAAGGCGAGGTCAGCGTGATAGACGTCTCGTTTCTCGATGAGCGCGTGACCTCACTCGTTATCGGCATACTCGCACGCAAGATACTCAACGCGCGCAAGCTCGCCACAAGAAAGACGGCGATGAAGCGCTTGGCCGTGGACATGGACACTGTTCTCGAGACGGAGATTCCGCCGACATGGCTGTTCATTGACGAGGCGCACACGCTCATTCCATCAGGCAGCAGCAAGACCGCCGCGACAGACCCATTGATTGAATACGTGAAGCAGGGCCGCAGGCCCGGGTGCTCCTTGGTGTTCGCAACGCAGCAGCCCGCCGCAATCGACACGCGAGTCCTATCACAATTGGACGTGCTGCTGTGCCACAAGCTCATATTCGACGACGACCTGAAGGCTGTGTTCAAGCGCATGCCGACACAGATACCCAAAGAGTACTCTTCACGCTTCATCAAGTCACTGCCCATAGGCTCCTGCCTGGTGGGTGACCGCAGTGACCACACGAGCCGCGCGTTCACCCTGAACATTAGGCCGCGCTTCTCGCAGCACGAGGGGCGCGAGACGCGCTCCGTGGAGTTCGAGGAGGGCATCAAGCCCGCGGACATCGAGAACGCCTTGGTGAAGATGGTGCACAAGCAGATAATTGACTTCAAGCGCGTCAATACAAAGAAGATTGACCAGCTCGTGCGCACCATCAACAAGCGCTACAAGACCAGCGTGAAGGCAAAGAACGTTGTTGACATCCTGCTCAAGGATGACTGTGTCATTGACGGCCAGCACCTGATGCTGCGCGAAGTGTTCGACAAGGAGCAGGAACTGGAGAACAGTGAGCTCGCACCGGAGGAGGCGCCGCTTATTGTCGAGGAAGGCGAGATGTTCTCGTTCCGCCCTGAGGTTTCCAGCGATGACGCGCGCAAGCTCGTCAAGAAAAAGCAGAAGTCGAAGTTCCTCGGCTTCCTAGGCAAGGAAGAGCGCTTGGAGTCATTCAGCCTCGAGTACTGGCCTGTTTACAAGATAGCGTACGACCGCTATGAGAAGCGCGGGTTCCGCAGGGCGCACTGCTATGTTGACGGGATGACTGGCGAGCTCTTGCGCGCCGGCAAGAATGGCTTTGACTCGACCACTAACCTGAGCACGCTTCTTGGCATGAGCCGCAACAAGCGAAAGATTTGCATGAAGCTGCGCCGCGCAAAGAAGGCGACGGCGAAAGGCCTCGCGGGCCTGGCTACTGTCACCGAGACGACGGCGCGCACCAACGCCGATGACCTTGTGGGCGACGGCATCCTCAAGGAACTGAAGGACGGCCGCGCGTCAGAATATTCTCTTAAGATGAAGCTTGCTTTGCCGGAAACAATCCTTGACTCTTCGCACGCGGCTCTCGAGTCGAAGTACGTGATGGAGGAGGCCACAGGCAAGTTGGTGCAGCCGCGCATTGACAAGGACTCTGTGTCCGACGTCCCGAGCATTTGGGGCGAGGTGCGCGTGAAGGAAATCTCCTTTGTTTACCGCCCGGTGTACCGCGCGCGGTTTAGTTCTGTGGATGGCCAGCGCGACTTGTATATTGATGGCTTGAGCAAGAATGAGATTAAGCTGAGCTAAAACGAGGCTCTCGGCTTTACTAGTAGTTCCCGCATTTAATGGTTAGTAGCATCCCATACGCTTACCCATTTATTGGCGCGGTCAGGATCTGAGGGGACTTTGCCTGCCTGTTGCACTTCAACCGAGGGGTTGTTTGTGGGGGGGATGTAATCTCTTATCTGTATGTTGTACTTGCAGCCACGATGATTGATGCACACCACTCCGTCTCCGAGATCTTCCACATTGATTTCAGCTGACAGGCTATCCTGTATCAGAGCAATGTCTGAAGAGTAAGCAAACCCGTATTTCTCCACAAAAGCCAGTTTTGCAGATGCCACTATCTTTTTATCGAATCCACCAAGAGCCATCTCTAAGAAGTTATATATAAGCATTTAAAAAGCTTTTGGTTATGATTCCGAACCTGAGTGCTTTAATACGTCGCGCGGCTATAATTTCTTGGTAACTATGGTGGCAAGGGGCATTCCAAAGGCGCACAGGGAACTCATCAGGAAGCACACTGACCGCTTCGCTAATTCCATTGACTTCCACGACTTCCGCGAGAAGGTCATCACGCACTTCAAGCAAAGCGTTGTTGACATTGACCCCAATGTCATCAAGGCGAAGGCAAAGGCGCTCGACGCGTGGACAGCTCTCTCCAACAAGGCGCGCCATGAGCTTGGCAACAAGCACCACGCTGTTTTGTTGAACATAACCCGCATGCGCAAGGATGACCTTCTTGACCGCGGGCCGATAGACCACTTGCAGCGCATCTGTGCCAATGAGGATGTGTTTGGTAGGGTGCGTGATGAATGGGATGAGCACGACGCGGTGCATGACGAGCTGAAGAAGGTGGCAGAGAACGCAAAGTTCGATGCATTGGACACTTGCCTATCGAATGACAAGGAGTTTGAGCGGATACTCAAGGACGCGTGGATGGAGTCGGAGTCTGATATCGACACTTCCAAGCTCAATAATACCGAGAAAGTTTTGCTTGCGATACGCAGCACGCCCGAGTTCGACAGCGTAAAAGTCAATGATCTCGCTATCCGGAGATGTGTCTCCATTTCACCCCGGGAGATACGCGGCGTGTTAAGCAGGTCCAACATATTTTTCGAGAGAATCGGATTCAGGAATTTCAAGGTTTCTCGGAGGGGTGCCGACAAGCAGATGACACTTATTCAGACAGCAAAGATTACAAGGCGGGCGAAGCACCTTAGTGCGCTTAACAAAGGGGGGCCGGGCCGCCCGAGTGCTGATATTGAGAATTTGGACCAAAGGCTATCCTCTTGGGAGCGAAAGTTCCGTAACAAAGAAGAAAGCGTGGAGCAAGTAGCATCGAAGCCTGTCACTATTGCGGAACAGGCAGATGACTGGGCTGCGTTCGAGAAGGAGCAGGCAAAGCGGCGCAAAGAAAAGCCCGAGGAAAAGCCCACAGTCAAGCTGAAAGACACTTCTGTTAAAAGTGATGCAGTTCCTTATCCAGAGCCAAAAGAAAAGCCCGTGGAGGAAGAAGAGGACATCACTTCACTTCTTGACAGCGTTGATGAGGCTGCAATGAAGAGTGCTAGCAACACGGCTTACAACATGCTTATTGGTGGCTTGAAAGAATCAAGTGCAGTGAAAGAAGCAGTTAGAGAGCTCAAGGACAAGACTGACTTGTCAGAAGAAGACACCAAAAAAGTTGCCAAGCACCTTGTCAAGAAAGAAAAGGAGAGCATGTAAATGGCCATGCGCGAAGAAAAGGCGAAGGGTCTCGTGCCTATGGAGAAGTGGGGCAAGCTGAAGAAAACTTCTAAAAGTGCGGGCGGTAACAAGCATGTTGACATCGAGGGCACCGCAGAGTTCGTTAAACTGGTTAATGATTACAAAGACATAGTGCGCAAGGACTTGCTTGCGAAAGGCAGGGTGATCTTTTCCACTCGCCTCGCGCGCATATTGAAGTTCCAGTTCGATGAAACCGTGGAGCGTGAGCTTTCTGAAGCAAAGCGCCTGCCGAACAAAAGTGACAGGGACTTAATCAGAAAGAAGACGATGCAAATGAAAGACTGGTACCATGACCAGCAAAAGCACAGTGAGGTGCGCATAATCGCCAAGCGCTTTGAGGAAGCTGGCAGCAAGGTTTCTTTCGAAGAGTTGCAGAAGGCGTGTGACGAGGCTTATGATAACGTCCCTCATTCGCGCAACCCGATAAAGCACAAGCAGGCTGTCAAGTTCGCGCGCATCCACTCCATGCTGCTGAACGAGGCGGCGCGCCGCGAGCTCCGTGATGGCGGCATCAATGAGCCCACTGGCAGCCAGGTTTCATACAAGTCAAAGAATTTGAGGGTATGGCTGCGTGAGCAGAGGAAAAAGCATACGGGCCTCAG
>JAUVIW010000077.1 GCA_030592525.1 archaeon | reverse complement strand
CAAGCACGACTGCACTATTGAGGAGCGCGAGGAGTACGAGCCACACATCGACCACGGCAACATTGTCTTTGCCGGAGTGGACTTCGAGGCAATCCTCCGCGAGGCTGAGAAGGAAGCCGACGTCATTCTGTGGGACGGCGGCAACAACGACCTCTCCTTTTACAAGAGCGACCTGTACATCGTGGTCGCGGACCCGCATCGCGCCAGCCACGTACTCCAATATTACCCCGGCGAGACCAACGTCCTCCTCGCCGGCGTCATTATCATCAACAAGGAGAACAACGCGTCGTCCGACCAGATAGCAAAGGTGACCGAAAACGTGCGCACTCTCAATCCAAAGGCAATCATAATCCACGCCGACTCCGTCATCACAGTGGAAGGCGACATCAAGAACAAAAAAGTCTTGGTGGTCGAGGACGGGCCGACAACAACCCACGGCGGCCTGCCTTATGGCGCGGGATTCGTCGCCGCCACCGAGGCTAATTGTGAGATAATTGACCCCCGACCCTTCGCTGTTGGCACCATAAAGCAGGTGTTCGAGAAATTCACGCACCTGGAGCGAGTGCTCCCGGCCATGGGCTATTCCGGCAAGCAGGTGAAGGAGCTTGAGCAAACAATTAACAATGCTGACTGTGATATAGTGGTATCCGGCACACCGATTGACTTGAACCGCGTCCTGAATGCGAACAAGCCGATTGTGCGTGTGAGGTACAGCCTCGTGGAAAAGGGTTCCCCGAACCTTCATGAGGTAATCAGGGATTTCCTGGAGGGATTGAAATGAGCTTGAAGGCATTCCAGAAAAAGATGAGGAAAAAGTTCAAGAGGGCGTCGGGCCGTGAAATCAAGCTGCTGGTCTCCGCGTTCATCGTGCTCATCGCGTCGGCTTTCTACACAGCTGACAAGCTTCTTGTCCCTGCCGCCGGCATGAAGGTGGGATTCAAGACCGGTGAATCCACTGTCATGATAGTGATGGCTGGGCTCATGCTGGTTTCCCTCGGCGTAATCCTTTACTTTGGCACGAGGTACCGGGGGTGATGCCATGCCGAAGAAAGTGCTCATCAAGTGGTTCCAGGCCAATTTGGCCAAGGGCTGTAATCCCACCCAGCTCAAGACCCTCGCAAGAAAGGCGGGCCACAAGACCTCAGACGTTTCCGCAGCCTATTCCGCTGCCCGCCGCGTGACTGGTAGGGTCACGGTCCCGTCCATATTTCCCTTGCACTTGCTCGCAATAACAGTTGTGCTTCTGCTTGGGATTTTGACAACGTACTACGTGTTTTTCATCGCGTCGCCGTTCCCCTCGGGAACCAGCGCCATTGACCCAAGCATTGTCGGCGACATCGCCGCAGGCAAGGTGGGCTTCAAGCAGGTTGAGTCCGCGGCACCGCTGTTCATGTTCGGCTTCGTCCTGGTCGCGCTGGTCGGCTTGCTGTACTACCGCCTGTGGGTACGCCCTATCCCAGGAAGGCCGCCGGGTCTTTGAGCCCGTGGCCAGTGATAATCAGTGCGACCTTGTCTGTCTTTTTGTGCCTTAGCTCGTGCATTGCAGCCAGTGCGGCCGCGCTCGCGGGCTCGGCGAAGATGCCTTCCCTGCCCAGCTCCCTTATCGCGTGCTTGATTGCAGTTTCCGTAACACCAATCGCGCATCCGCCCGACTCATCTATCGCGCGCAGCGCGGTCACCCCGTTGAACGGGCTCTTCACCATTATCGCGCTCGCTATCGTGTTCGCTTTCTTGGGCTCCTTCACTTTCTCAGTGCCCTTGCGCCACGCGTCCACTATTGGCGAGCACCGCTTTGCCTGAACAGCAACCATCTGCGGCAATTTCCTCGTCTTTCCGGCGCGCTTCAGCTCCTTGAACGCCTTGTAAATGCTGGTAATCAATCCGCCAGTCCCTGTTGGCACCACAATCCTGTCCGGAACGCCCATCTCCTCATAGAGCTCAAAGCCAATCGTCTTCTCCCCCTCGAGATAGTACGGGTTCAATCCCGTCTCGCACAAGTACGACCCCTTTTTCACGTCCAAGAGCATTGCGTCGACAGCATCGCGGAAAGTCCCCTTGACCTTGTGCAGTTTCGCACCCACCGCAATCATTTGGGCTATTTTCTCATCAGGAATTCCCTTGGGCACAAAGACACGAGCCTCAAGGTTCGCGAACGCCGCGTACGACGCCACGCTCGCGCCCATGTTGCCTGTGCTCGCGACACTAACGCGCTTGAACCCTTTTTTCAGGGCCCGCGACATGCACACAGTGGTCCCGCGGTCCTTGAATGAGTCCGTGGGGTTATCGCCCTCGGTCTTGAAGCGCAGCTCCTTAACAGTGTACTCGCCAATCAGTTCCCTGGCGTTCACAAGCCCTGTGCCGCCCTCGCCCATTGTGGCTGGCTTGCCCGTGAAAGGGAGCAGTGACTTGTAGCGCCACACCCCTCTGCCTTTGGGTGCCCACTTGGGCTTTGGCCACTCCACCAGAAGCACGGAGCCGCAGTCGCACGCATACCTCTCTTCTTTGCCTTTCGGGGGCCTGTATTCCATCCCGCACGCAGGGCACACTAGGACAAAAGTCATTTAGCCACCTGCCCGCGGTTGCGCAGGTATATCACCACGCCACCAATTAGCAGGGCAAGAATCCCCACACCTGTTATGATGAGCGTGAGGTCTGAAGGCGGCGTTGCCTTGTGCCCGACCTCTTTTTGCACCTTGAACCTGGAGACATCTATCTCCAGCACGAGCTCGCGCTCCTTATCATATATCTCTATGGTTTCGCCGTCTGCGTAGTACGGCAGTGCGAGCCCGAACGTGGTCTCGTTCAGCTCCACTATCGGTATGCCCTTGTCCGCTGTGAACGTGTCCCTGTGCTTGAAGAGTGGCGGCGAGAACTTCCTGATGAACAGGTTCTCCCCGCTTTCCGTGACTATTTTCACGAGGTAACCTTCCACTGGCTCCTGCAGCAACCCCACTTGGCCATCCGTCTTGTACATCGGGCCCGCGGTGAACTCGCCGTCCTTGTAGTTAATCTGCGCAACATAAATCCCGCTCGCCGAAGCGAGTGCGAGCATCAGCATGAGTGCAATCACTTTTTTCATGAGTAGTCCTCCAGTAGCTTCCTTAGGTGTGCCTTGCTCGGCTCGTTGTAGCCGACGGGCTTTGCTTGGCTGGGGTCTGAGCGCCGTGAGACGGACGCGCCCTCCATCACGCTCACGCCGCTCTGCGTGTTGAACGCGATTGGCCGCACCCATTCCTCGAAAGTGCATCCTGCCATGCCGAACTTATCAACGAGCACGCACTCCCAGCCCGCGGGGCAAGCTGCAGCCGGCGCGCAGTTCGGCGGGTTCCCGACCATGTTGCCTTGCGTGATGCTCATGCCATAGGCATATTCATCAGCGAGGTTGATTTGCTCTGGCCCGAATGAGTGGCCGAACTCGTGCACTGTGATTTCAGGGTAAGGCCTCGTGACATACGCGTGGGGGTTTGCGGTGCCCGCGATTTCATCTGTGTTGAGCAAGACTATTATCTCGTCCACTGGGCACTGCGTCGCAACTTGAGTTATCCGGTCGTCATTGCAGTAGATAAGCGAGTGGTCAATGTAGCACCCGAAGTCCGACTGCATTCGGACTTCGTGAACGTTGATCCTGTCCCTGTAGTCCGGGAAAGGGCTCGTGCTGAGCAGGAAGTCCTTGTGCGTGCGGACATCGCTGTCAAACAAGTTCAGGTCCGTGTACCCGTGGCCCACGAAAACTATGTCCAATTTGGTCTCGGGGTCCCCGTGGTCCTCAACAGTAACGCAGGCGTTGTCCGTGATGTTGAATGTGATGGTGTCCGATTCCTTGCTCACAAGCAATTTGTCCTCAACAAACACTTTTGCCTGGTACTCACCGATGCCCTTGGTGCTCGAGTCCCACGTGCCGCCGTAGTAGCAGTCCCTCGGCCTTCGGTCGCCGTGCTTGCCGTCGTCATGCATCGTGGCTTCCTTTCCCTCGATTATGGCGACTATCTTTGGCGGCGCGAAGCACTGCGTCCTCCCCGCCACTGTGCTAATCACATTTGCATTCACAGTGAACACGGTCCCCTGCGTGCTCCCCGCCGGGTACATCGTGACCTCAGTGATTTCCGCCTGCGTGGTGTCGAACTGGCTGGTGTCCACTGGCAGCAGGGCATCCAATCCGCCCATTACCTGCAGTATTATGACTATTATCGCGCCCGCGACAACTGCGGCTATCAATAGCTTGAAAGCGTCAAAGGCTTGGCCCCTTTGCATGCCGCTTATAAAACACCCAACCTTTTTAAACGCTTGCCGTGTAATTATTGCAGGTGAATTGGATGAAGCACATTATACTTGTCTTGCTAATGCTATCAGCGGCTTTTGCCCTGAACATGAACATCAACCTCAATCTCGACGCCACGGACGGCACCAACACCGGCACCATGGCTTCCGGACTCGCTTACGAGGAAATCTGCACTGTGAGCAATGTTAAGCTCAGCGACGACCCTGTCGCAGGATATACTGCCGGCTTCACGAGCGTCAAGCCCAACAAGATAATCTATGAGATTGACTTCACGAAGGGCTCGGCATCAGGCCTGCCGTTCGGCTCATTCCCCACGCAGCAGTTTGAGCTCTT
>JAUVIW010000032.1 GCA_030592525.1 archaeon | reverse complement strand
TTGCCGTACTTGCCTTGTTCATGGCGTTCAGCCTTGTGCCACTCTCAATCGCGTTCCCTGTCATCGGGATGAACATATTGGTCACAGTCCTTTTGGCGGCTTATTTCCTCAAGGAGAGGCTTGACAGGCGCGCTTGGCTTGCCATTGCCCTTGCTGTCCTGAGCGTTTGGCTGCTGGCAGGATAAGCATTTTTAACCCCAAAGGAGTTGTTCAGCACATGAAAATATCCATTATCGGTGCGGGCCGCGTGGGCTCGGCAGCAGCGTTTTCAATAATGCATTTGGCTAGCGTGAACGAAATCGCGCTCGTCGACATCATGGGCGGCCTCGCAAAGGGCGAGGCCCTTGACCTGACGCACGCGGCGAATGCGCTCGACCGTGACATCGTCATCTCTGGTGGTGATGACTACGGCATCGCCGAGGTTTCAGACTTAACAATCATTATAGCGGGCAAGCCCCGCGCTCCCGGGATGACTCGTGACCAGCTCGCGAGCGACAATGCGGCAATCGTGAAGTCAATCATCCCCAAGCTCGACACCGACAAAATCCTCGTTGTCACTAACCCCATGGACGTGATGACTTGGGTCGCTTTCAAGGAGTCGGGCAAGCCGCGCGAAAAAGTGTTCGGCATGGGCGGCGTCCTTGACACTGCGCGCTACCACTCGCTTGGCGGCGAAGGGCTAGTTCTCGGGGAGCACGGCGACTCCAAGGTAATGAAGGACACAGCACTCGCACAAAAGCTAATCGACGTCAACAACGATGTTATCAATCTCAAGAAGGGAACGGTCTACGGCCCCGCCGCAAGCATCGGTGTCATGGCCCAGGCAATCATCGAGGACACCCACTCTGTGCTCCCTTGCTCGTGCATCCTTGACGGCGAGTACGGCTTGGAGGGCTTGGCCATCGGCGTTCCCGCAGAAGTCAGCTCCAATGGAGTCAAGGTCGTTGAGTACCCATTGGAAGGCGAGCAGGAAAGGGACTTCCGCTTTTCGGCTGATGCCATCCGAAAAATGATTCAGGCGCTGCCATAGCTCTTTTAAACACCGCCGCGCACAAACTAATTATGGGAGCTATCAGGGCACGCAGGATAAGGAAGCCGAGGGGGCTCATGGACGAGCACCTTACTGAAAGCTCGCTTCTCCACAGGCCCGCTGGCCTGATTGACACCGACTCCTTGGAGTCCGGCGCCCGCACCAGGCCAACGATGCGGTACCCAAAGGCCGGCGACGTGCACCACACTGTGAAAGTAAAGCGCATCATGAAGGCGCTGCGCAACGCGTCCGAGATGGAGGAGGACGCGCGCTTCGGCGTGCGCTCGCGAACGAGCATGAGCACGGGCGATGTTGTGCGTGCTACCCAGACTTCTGCCGAGGCAAAGCGCATGGGCTTGCTGCCCGAGGACGCTGTCAGCGCGAACATGGTTGCTGTTGAGTCTAATATTCACACATTGAGCAAGGGGGAGGTCGACGTCCTGCACAATCTTTCGCAGGGCATGTCCATTGAGGAGGCGAGGCCGCCGCCGAAGCCCGTTGCCACTCAGACCGCGAGCCCGCAGCCCATTGAAGCGCTGCAAGCTGCTGAGGAGCGCACTGGATGGGCTCCAGGCCATGGCGTCAAGACATTCGTGCGCCTGTTCCTCCACAAGGAAAAGCCTTCACGCAAGCTCCGGCCATCCGGCGCCTGAAGGCACAACTTATATAAGCGCCCCAACACAAAATTGAGCCCTATGTGGAAGACACTCGTCCTCGAGAGCGGCCAATGCGCCTTGGGCCAATGCATTTTCTGTGGGTACAGCAGGCAGGCCAAGCCTGTTGACGAGCAAATGCTCAGAATCCGCTTGGACGAAACCCTGGCCGATGCCGAGGGCGTGAAGCTAAAGATGTTCACGAGCGGCAGCTTCCTTGACGACGCGCAGTTCCCCAAGCCGTTCCGCAAGTACTTCGTGGACAAGTGCAAGGCAAAGAACATTCATGAGGTCACCATCGAGAGCATCCCCCGGTTCGTCACAAAGGAGAGGCTCGCCGAGTTCGACGGCCTAACAACAACTGTCGCCATCGGCCTCGAGGTCGCCGACAACAAGGTGCTCGCAGTGCTCCACAAGGGGTTCACTGTCGAGGAATTCGTTCAAGCCGCAAAAACAATCCACGAGAACAACTGCCTCCTGCGCACTTACCTCCTCGTCAACCCTCCTGGCACCGATGACCCCAAGAAGTGCATTGAGGACAGCGTCGCGTTCGCAAAGAAGTACTCTGACTCCATTGTTGTCATCAACCTGCTGCCTCACTCCAAGGCCCCGCTGTTTGACATGTGGCTTGCGGGCGAGTGGCGCCCGTTGTCCAAGAAACGTTTCCATGAGCTCGTGGACTCTTTGGGCGTGGAGACTGATGACGAGACGTTCCGTTTCCTTCCCCGCTTTCCGCCAGAGAAAAAGGAGTTCATCCAGGGAGCGACCGTCGCGCAGCTGGACCACCCGCACTACCGCGTGTGGCAGGACTACATCGACAACTTTTACGAGCGTCCGCCTGGCAGGGACATCGCCCTTTTCCTTCCTTGCGCCGCGAAGAAGCCGTACTTCCTGAGCAAGACGCACACGCTCGTGTACGGTGCGATAAAGCGCTCACGCAACTTCAAGCGCATCCACCGCATTGTTATCTCGTCTCCAGGTGTAATCCCGTTCGAGTTCAACACGTTCTACCCGTTCAATGCGTATGACTGGCCCGAGAAGGATGAGACTCCCGAAGTAATGAAGGAGTATGTGCGCATCAACAAGGAGCGCATCAAGGATTACTTCCGCGACCACGAGTACTCGCAGGTATTCTGTTTCTTCAGGCCCAAGGCTGAGTCGTTCGTCGCGCTGAAGGAAGCATGCGCTGACTTGAACATTAAGCTGGTCCCGGTCCTCGCGGACAGGCTCTTCGACCAGGAGGCCTTAGGCGAACTGGTCGAGGCCCTTGACTCTGTTGAGTAAGCGGTGCATGACCGAGTCCACCACCATCACGGCTATTTCCCACAGCAGTATCGCTATTAGCACTGTTGCGAAGGGCACGCCGAGTGCGGATATAGTCAGCATGCCCACGAGCTCTATGAGCCCGAGGCCGTGTGACACGAATGGCACCAATGCTGTTATGGTCGCGAGTGCGTACAGCAGGAACACCGCGCCCACTGGCACTGTTGTCCCTAGGGCGCCCATGAACAGCCACCATGACACTGCGTACCCGAGCCATGAGAGCAGCGACAGTGCGGTGGAAGTGATTATGACCATGCGGTTGTTCTTGATGAATTCTCCGAGTGCCTTCTGCTCTGTTCCGCCGATGTTGATGACCTTGGGGCCACCCATCATTCCTGTGAGCGAGCCCTGTATCGCTTGCGCCATCTGCAGCGCGCCCATCGCGACGCTCATGAAGAACACTATCACGCCCGAGAACTTTGAGAACGCGATTATCGTGATTGTTGCGAGCACTATCCACAGCCCCACAAAGTGCAGGTCAGGCAGCCCAAGCAGTTGCCCGAACAGGAGCAGTGCCGCGACAATCGCCGCAATCGCTTTCAGCAGCGCGTTGAATGTCTCTATCATGAACACGCCTGCGCGCGCGAGCCATTTGGCCGCGCCTTGCTTGTGCTTTTCCGTCATGAGGTTCATGAGCTGCATCCTGTCCCCGAGGCTTACGGGTGTCGGCGCGAGCGCGTTCTGTGCGTATCCTATCGCGGCTTTTGCGCATGAGTATGCCTGCAGTCGCGAGCGCAGGTGGTCAACGAGCGCCGCGGCAAGGCAGATGAGCCCACCTGCAACTATGAGCAGTGGGTTTGCTTTCGCTGCTGTCGTGAAAATGAGTGAGGGCCCTGCCACAACTATCGCGATTGTGAGCAGCACGCCGCTCACTAGCAGGCGGTAGTCGTACTTCGGCTTCATCTTTTTCTGTATCCTGTATCTCATCTCACATCGTTTCCGTTTCTAGGCATCGGGGGAAGTTTGTGCATCCCCAGAAGAATGAGTGGTTTTTCTTGTTTTCCCTTACTGCCATCAGCCCGCCGCACTTGCATTGCTTTGTTTGCGGTGGGTCTTGCTGGTGCCTGACGCACCTGGGCTCCTTGTTCTTTGCGAACGCGAGTGCCTGCGTTCCGCACACAGTGCACTTCGGCGGTGAGTACGGTATCCTTCTTCTCATTTCTTCAGCCTCTCAATGTGCGTGCGCACTTCCTTCTTCGTGAAGTATGATCCTGGCTTACCAAATCTGCCTGTGAGCCTGAATTCTTTGGGCGCTTGCTTCATCAGCTTCGTGAGCTCGATGAGGTCTGTTAATTGCGCTGGTGCGTGAGGCATTTTTTTGAGTTCCCTGTGCACGAGCGTGTTCCTTATTTTTTCCTTGAACAATAAGTACTGAAAAAACACCGCATCTCTTTTTTTTGGGACCAAACCCTCTTTTTGTTAGAATCCGTGTATGTTTTTCGCGAACTTGTTCAGTTCTTTGTTGATTTCTCTGTTGTTACCTTCTTGTGTATACGGAAACATCACGTCTGCGAGTTCCACCACGTTTTTTTCATTGAGGAACCCCATTTGAATGTTTTCGAGCGGCACATTCTTCTTGATGCCGTTGGTAATAAACCCCAGCTGCGCAGGGTCGCGGCGTATCACTATCGCAATGTTGTCTATGAGCTTGGCGTCATTTTCAAGCTTGTATTTCGTAAGGTTGTGCTTGTACCCCTTGTCCTCAGGGTCGCCTCTTTCGTACGCTCGCTTTATCCACTGCTTCTCGAGGTACTCCTTTCTACCCTCAAGACTCTTGATGTGCTTGAGCACTTTTGCTTTCAGCACACCTTTGCTGAGAACATTTTTCATGATTGAGTTGTGGCGACTAGGCTTTAAAAGGGTTATTACCATCGTTCGACGATGGGAATGGCGCCCGGGAGGAGACTCGAACTCATGACCTTTCGGTTAACAGCCGAACGCTCTACCAACTAAGCTACCCGGGCGCATGAATGCTTTTTCACTATCTCAATTCTTGAGGTAGTAGTACACGGTTCTGAGGGGAATGTTCATGCTCGTGGAAATGTCCTTGACCGGCATGCCCGAACTGCGCTTGGTGCGAATCTCACTAATCCGCTTCTCATCATACTTGTTGGGTCGCCCGATGCGCACTTCCTTGTGCGCGAGCTTCACGCCCTTGCTCTCCAGCACGCTGAACACCTTGGTGCTCGTCTGCTTGAGCAGGCTCGGGGGGCAGAGTATCTCTTCTATCATCGGAGCGTTCTCGACAATCCTCTGGACAATGTCCATCGAAGGCCTGGCATTAATGTAAATGCTCTTCGTGCCCTGGTCAATGCTCTCAATCTCTCTTACAAGCTCTTGCTTGTTTCCGGCGTAAATCATCCTCATTCATAATCACTTCGATGTTTGCTTCTAAAAGCAGTTAACTATAGGCTAATTATTGCATTACTCCTTTTTAAACCTATCTGATGGCTCATACTCCTAAAACCCCTCCAAAACCCCTTAGGAGCCTGTTTTAGGGCAGGAAATCCTTGTTGCCTATCTTGTCCGGCAAATAGGTTTGGGTGATGAACCGCAGGCCCTTGGAGGACAGGGCTTCCAGCTCAGCCTTGTAGCCGCGCTTGATCATCATCTTGATCTCGCTCTGCCACTCCGGCTTCTGGAACCACGGGTACTGCAGCAATTCCTTGGCGCGCTTCATGTCCACGTCCTTTGCCTTGATGGTGTAGTCAGCAAGGTCGTACGTGTCGATGTCAGTCATGGTGAGCCCGAGGAACTTCGCGTTCGGGCACCCCAGCCTGTCAGAGACGTGAGCCAAATTCATTGAGCCCCACTTGATGACCGAGTAAATGTACCACCCGTAGGCGTCCCCGTCAGTGAAGATGTACAGCGGCAGGTTGTGCTCCTGCGACAGGCGCGAAGTCAGTCGGCGCACACCGCGTGCTGCCTGGCCCTGCGACGTGACGAGGATGCAGTTCTCATTCTTCCAGAACTTGTCCTCGTGCAGCCTCTCAAAGGCCGCGTTCTTTTCAATCAGCAGTATGTAGTCCGCGTCAACACTGTCAAACTCGATGTTCTCAATGTTCGACGGTATTGACCACCCGCCGGACCCGAGCTTTGCCCAGTTCACCTTGTCCCCGCGGTCCTTTATCACGACGTTGCCGACAACGCGGCCGCGAACGTCGGCGTTCAAGTGCAATTCCTCCCTCAGGACGTCGACCATTGTCTCGAGGTCAATGACAATCGGGTCTGACTCGCCCTGTTCCTCAACAGTGTTCTCCTTCGTGCCCGGTATCGTGCGCTTCAAAGCGTAGTACATGTCACGAAGGCTCGTGGTAATCCCTTCCTTGACGAGCTCCTTGTTTATCCACGAGGTGACGAGCATGGTCTGCATGAACTTGCGCGAGTGCGCGACGTTCATGAAGCTCCTCTTCGACATCGCGTTGCCGAGCTGCAGCTGCTTTTGCTTTTCGTTGAACGTGATATTGCTGAGTGAGCGCACGGGTATCTGGACATTGGGTGACTGGCTCTTCATTATTTCCTGGGCCACTTCCTTGCCTATGCCCTCAAGTGCCTTGCTTACTTCCTTGTCCCTTTGCTTGGGGTTAACCTTTACTCCTGATTTCTTGGCTGCCATCACTCATCACCTTCCTCTTCATCCGCTTTGCCACTGTTCTTGAACTTGTCCTCGACCATCTTGAGCAGCTTGAGCTCGAGCTTCTTTTTGTCAGCGCCTGACAGGGTTGCGATGGCGCCCGCGGTCTCGGGCACGTATCTCAGCAGCGTTGACCTCTTCGCCGCCTTCTCGCCCTTGCGGTACTCCCTGCGCAAGTGCTCGCCAATCTTCCTTCCCACATCCTGCAGCGCGAGCGTGACCTCCTTCCTGATTTCCTCCTCATCGGAAATCGCCTGCTTGCCCGCACTCGTGTACGGCACGTACGTGCTCGTTATGTTGACAATAATGCTGATTGGCAGCGAGTCCATGTTCTTGAGGTGGTAGCGCCTCCAGTCAATGTTGTTCACCGTCTTCGTTATCACGTCGGCACCGGCGTCGAACAGTAGCGGCGCGCGGTTCGCGAAGCGCATTACCTCGACCTTTGCGTCGCCGTTGCCCCGGCGGCCGGCCTTGCCGCCGAACGCTATCCCTGCCTCGATTATGAACGGGACACCGCCGCGGTACACGCTCGGTGACCTTGTGAGCACTTGGTGGAAGTCCGGCTCCAGCACGTTGAGTATTGACTTCTCTATCTGCTTCTCGCCGATGGGCTTGAGCTCCTTCGTGCTCGGCGCGAGGAACTTCACCTTTTTTATCGCGTCCACCACTTCTTCTGCGTCCTTCCACGTGATGCTGTCCGGCTTCCTGTTGAAGTCAATGCTTGTCAGGCCCTCGACCTCCTTTGCCTTAGCTGACGACACGCGGTCGAACGTCTTTGTCATGAATGTTTTGATGGTGCGCTCCTTTGACGAGTGCGCGTAATCCAAAAAGTCGTCCACGGTCAGCCCGCGTGGGTGCGGCTTTGACGGCTCCGGCTTCTTGGGCAGTATGTTAACAACGCGCTCGTAAATGAACTTCTGCTTGTCCGGCGCGATGAACACTATTCTTGCGTGCGGGTTCGCGACCGCGGTGCGGCGCAAGTACTCTCCGGGCCCGTACTCGGACCAGTTGAACGTGACGTCCTTGAACTCCGCCACCACGAGGGTTCCCTTGAGGTCGCCCTCGTAATCGACTTCGTGCGAGACATCGGCGCGGTTGTTCTTGACGTCGAACATGATGTCGCACTCGTACACCTTTCCTTTTTTGGCGGAGGTAGTGATATGAGTCGGCTTCCCTGTCGTGATCTGCCCGTACATCGTGCATCCCGAGGCGCCGATTCCCTGCTGGCCGCGTGACTGCACGAACCTGTGGAACTTTGTTCCCGCGAGCATTTGCGCGAACACTTTCCCGACGTGCGTCTTTGGTATTCCCGGCCCGTTGTCGCTGACAGTGACCTGGTAATGGTCGTTCCCGAGCTGCTTTATCTTCACGTGTATCTCCGGAAGTATGTTCGCGTCCTCGCACGCGTCCAGGCCGTTGGTGACATACTCGTGTATGATCGTTGTTAATGACCTGATTTTCCCGGAGTATCCGAGCATCTGCCTGTTTTTCTTGAAGAACTCAGCGACGCTGTGCTCGCGGAACTCTTTGAATATGTTGTCAGCTGTTTCTGCCATTGTTAATCCCTCAGAATGTGTAGCTTTTCCTAAGTTGCTTGTAGACGTCCCCGTGCGGTGTGCCGGAGAGCAGCATTTCGATCCCGGTCCTTGCGAGCTCGTTGCTGGTTGCCTGCCCGATGATTGCGACATAGCGGTCCGAGACAGTGATGTCTGTTTCGGTCAGGTTCTCGAGCATCCGCCTTGCCTTTCCTCCGGAGCCTATCAGGCGGGCCCTTTGGCGCACGAGGTCCTTGTGGCCCTTCCCGACGTACGCGGTGATGTCGATGATTGTTAGGTATACGTCGTCAGCAATCAGTTCAAGCGCCTTTTTCGGCGGGAACCCGTTGCCGATGGCCTTTATCACGTCCATGGCCTTCAGCGCGTTCCCTGCCGGCACTGTGTCAGGGCGCTTGACGTCAATCTCGCCGGTGTCGCTGTTCACGCGCAGCTTTACGCCTGTTCCGCCCTCAATCCTGCGCTTGACTATGCCGCCGTTGCCGACGAGCACTCCCACGCGGTCGCGCGGGACAGACACATACTCTGTATACTCCATTTTCTGCCCTGTTTTACTGCCTAAATACATTTCTCAAGTACCCTTTAAATACCTTTGCTTTTTAAAGTGCCGAGAAACAGGGGTTTTACCGCACCCTGTTGCGTTTCTGGGGGTTTTGTTGCAACGGGGTTATTGCAATTGGATATCCTATAGATATATTAAGGATATCCTCCTTTTTATATACTATGTCTAAGGTGCTTATCTCCCTGACCCCGCGGATGCTCGAGGCTGTTGACCACCTGGTGTCCGTGGGACTGTACGCTTCGAGGAGCGAGGTGTTCCGTGACGCCATCAGGATGCTGCTGCGGCCCGGCTCCGGCCTTGAGGAGGAGCTAGAGGACCTCCTGCCCGAGATGATTGCGTCAACGCCTTCAGACAACCCTGACTGGGTCTACTCCTGAATGAACTTGAGGATGTCCTTCTCCTCGGCGTCCACACCGCGCTTTTTAAAGAACCTGGTGATGTTGTGCACATCCCTCTCCAGGAACTCTTGCGCGCGCGGGTGCGAGAGGAGCACTCCTTGTCCGATATCTATTATCCAGGGCTTTTCCTTCCACCACATGATATTGAACTCACTAGCGTCTGCGTGAACGAGCCTGGCCCTGTAGAGGCGCTGGAGGTCCTTGACGACGTGCCAGAACGCGCCTTCTGCGTCGCTGAGGTCCACGTCCTTGATGAGGGGTGCGGCGTCCTTGTCGCCTATGAACTGCATCACGAGCACGTTATCCTTGTATGCCAGTGGCTTTGGCATAGTGCACCCAGCT
>JAUVIW010000031.1 GCA_030592525.1 archaeon | reverse complement strand
GTGTCGGCGCTGCAGTGTCAATGAAGTATGGCCCAAAGTGTTTTGTGCCACCTGCGTTCTCATCGCCGTCCGGGTTCTCTGCGATCACGTGCAGGTGCCAGCTGTTGCCGTCCGGCGTCGCTGTCAGTTGCAGTGTGCTTGCTATCGGTGACCATGATGTTCCTCCGCTTGCGCTCGTGCCCGCGCTTTGGTCCCAGACATAGAATGCCGTACTCATGTTTGCGTTGTTGGTCAGATCAAAGTCCAATGTGTTGTCTGCGCTCCATGTGCTTGTCGTGTGGCTGGATGTCACGTTCGGGTCCGCTGGCAGGGTATAGTTGCATGACTGTGTTGATGCTGCTCCCTCGTTGCCCTGGTTATCCGTTGCGCTCACATTGTAGCAGTACTGCGTGTTCGGGTCAAGGCCGGTCATGACGATTCCCGATGCGTGCGTTCCGCTGTTACCGGTGTCCGGCGCCTCAGTAACGGTGTATGACAGTATGCCTGATGTCACTGTCGCTGATTCAATGTTGTCTGTGCGCACATTGTCGAACAGCACGTCGTTCCCGTTGCTGTACAGGTACACATAGTATTTTGTGGCGTCGCTGCACTCTGCGGGCACTGTGCCTGTGGCGGTGTATACGCCCCATGAGCCTGCGCTGCCTGTCGCAGTGCTTGCGACTGTTCTCATAGAGCCGTCATAGCAGTACAGCCTGACGTATCCTGCACCCTTGATTGCTGCTTCTATCCTTATCGTTTCTCCAGCAGTGTTGTAGTCGTTCACATTACTGTCGACATTGTTTGAGCACCCTGTGTTGACGCGGATTGAGTAGTCACCCATATGCGCGTCTGTTGACTGTGTGACATAATCACCGACTCCTGCGCAGCCTGAGTTGCCCCAGGCATCTGGATTATTGTCACCAGTAATATCCCTTTCTCCGCCGCCGTTTTCAACGAGGTTGTTCTCGTTGCCTGGCGTATCGAACGCGTTCAGGTAGTAGAACGAGTCGCTTCCCACGTCTGTCACCGCGTCCCATGAGACTGTTATGTTTGTGTCTGTCACCGCGCTCAATGTTGGCGCGTTGGGTGTGTTCGGTGACTCAGTGTCGCTAGTGCTAGTGTCAGTGTACTCATCGTCCGAGATGAGCGGTGTTACCTTGAAGTTATCAAAGTATGTGGTGGCGGCTCCGAGGCCGTATGGGTTCATCTCGATTCTATTGACGGTCGTGCATGTCGTGTACGGCAGCACGTCCGGCTGCTTCACGCCGTTGAGGAACAGGCTGAACTCGTTGTTGTTGCAGTCAATGTATATCTTCACGTTTTCCCACTTGTCTTCGGTGTAGCTGCCTGCGATTTGCCAGCCGGTGGAGGGGCGGTAGTGCCGTATTTTGCTGTCGCCGTAGAACACCATCCATGTGAAGAGCCCGTTGGGCCCGGCAACATGTATTTTTGGCCCGTAAGCTGTTTTGGCTTCGTTGTAGATGTCGAATTCCACTATGCCCCGTGCGAATCCGTCGAAAGTGCGCCTCACATAATCTGCGGGGTAGTCCGGCACCGGGTCAACTATGTGCAGTGCTGTGTCGTGGCCGTATGCGCTCTGGATATCAAACACAGAGCCTTCAGTGTCCTCGTACACCCACCCGCTGCACGTTGGGTCGTTGCCTGCGGTGCACTCGCTGAACGTGTCACCGAACCCGCCAACAGGCGCGTACTCACCGTCCACGGTGTCACTCTGCTGCAATCCATACCTGATGGTGCCGCTGTTCATGACTTCCTTGATCTGGTGCTCGGTGAGCGCGCTGTTGTATATGCGCACCTCATCAAGTGTTCCAGTATACGGCTCTTGGACGAGCCCATCGAACATGCTGTTGAAGGCGCCTATGCCCGGAACAATGTCTATGCTTCCAGCCCCTGGGTTTGTGTTTATGAGGTATGTTGTTTCTTTTGGTTCCCCGTCCATGTAGAACGTGAGGGTGTTCGCCGTGGTGTCAAGCACTGCTGCGACGTGCATCCACACTCCTGGTGGCACTGTTTCAGTGGTCTCGCCGTATATTATTTGCGTGTTGCTGTAGTCTGAGCTCCAGTATAGCTTGAGCTTGTTGAGGTTATCAATCCTGAATATGAGTGCCTTGTAGTCCGAACCCGTACACGCACTGTTCAGGTCGTCGCACGCGCCGTAAATGGCCTTCCAGTCGCCTGGCCCGACAGTGTTAACCCACGCGGTTATCGTGGTTACAGGCCCGTTCATTATGTTGTCCAGCAGCACCATATCCCCGCCTGTCGGAGTTAGGTCGAAGTCTAGTGCTCCGCCAGTGTTCGGGTCAGTGTTCCCAGTGCCCCACACAGCGTTTTGCACTAAGCCCGTGTGCCCGATTGGTGCCCAGTCATCTGTTGCCGTTCCCGTGCCTTCCTCGAATGGCATGTAAAGCTCTAGCAGTGTCTCAGGCTGGTTCCATGACAGGTCAACCGCATTCGAGCCCTCTGCTGCGGTCAGGTCCGGTGATGCTGGCGAGGTCCTGTCAGGCGTGGTCACGCATGTTTCCGCGGTCCAGCTGCTGTATGTGCCTGATGGAGGTCTCGCATGTACGCGGTAGCAGTACTCTGTGTTGTCTGCGAGCCCTGTGTCCGTGCACGTTAGGTCGGTGGTTGCGCTGCACAGTGATGTCGCGCCGTCCCTTTGCACTTCGTATTCAGTGCCAGCGGAGTTCCCGCCATTGGTCCATGTGACTGTTACTTTGCCTAGCTCAGAGCTGAGTGGGGCCTCATTTCCTGCCACTGTGGGTGTTCCGGGCTGCGCTGCCGTCGTGTACCCGCATCCATCTGTTCCTGCGGCGCCGATGTTGCCGACAGAATCCTGAACCTCTACTGTGTAGCAGTACTCTGTTCCCGGTGTCAATCCGGTTTCGTCGTGGCTTGAGCCGTCTGAGAGCCAGCCGCTTTGAGCGGTGCAGTCAGTCCCTTGTGTGCACGTGTACTGGTATAGCAGTGTGCTGGAGCCACATCCTGTGTCACTGCCACCGGAGGCAAGTGCGCTCAATGTTGTTGTGCTACTGGCTGTCACCACTGGTGTTGGTCCTGGGTCCGGGTCAGCGAGGTCAATCGTGACAATCTGGCTGTTGTGTTCCGCCTCTGTGTTGCCGACATTGTCCATTGAGTGGTATCGCACGTATCGGTCGCAGAAGTTGTCGTCGGCACACGTAACGCTCGGTGTCGTGCCTGTGGTGGACGGTATGCATGACCCGTCTGTGTCAATGCAGTACTTTGTCCACACGAGTCCTGATCCTGTGCCGTCTGTCGGCGAGAGCGTCATGGATATTGGGCTTGAGCCCGAACATGAAGTAGCATAGTTGTCAGTCGTTGTCGGGGCCTGGAGGTCTATCTGTATCACTCCGGTTGACTGCGTGGCTTCATTGTTGCCTGCATTGTCTGTGGAGTAGTACCTGATGTACGTTGTGCATGCGCTTCCGGCGGTGCAGTCGGTGGCCACTGGTGCTGAGTAAGTGGTGGTTGGGTTGCACGCGTTTGAGGTGTCCATGCAGTAGTATGTGGTGCCTATGCCTGAGCCACTGCCGTCTGACGGCGTTAGTGTGACAGTTGGGTTTGAGTCCTGCCACCCGGCAGGCGCGTTGTCTGTGGTGCTTGGCAGTTCCTTGTCAATCGTTATTGCTCCTGTGCTCTGCACTTCCTCTATATTCTCGGCGTTGTCAATGGAGTAGTATCTCACGTACTGTGTGCACACTTGTCCTGTTCCGCATGTCACGCTTGCTGCCGTGCCCAGTGTTGTTGGTGAGCACGTGTTGCTTGTGTCAATACAGTAGTATGTGTTCGCAATGCCTGAGCCTGTTGTGGGTGCGCCGGGGTCAGTGGGCGTGAGCGCAACTGTGTAATCATCGTTTTGCCATCCGGCTGGCGCGTCGTCGCTAGTGCTTGGTGCCTCCTTGTCGATTTGTATTGCTCCTGTGCTCTGCACGGTCTCAGAGTTGCCCATGTTGTCTACGGAGTAATATCTCACGTACTGTATGCACACTTGTCCTGCTGTGCATGTCACGCTTGCTGATGTTCCGGGTGTTGTTGGTGTGCACGTGTCTGCCGTGTCAATACAGTAGTACGTGTTCGCAATGTCTGAGCCGCATCCGTCTGACGGCGTTAGTGTGACTGTGACATCGCTTCCCTGCCATCCTGATGGCGCGTTGTCCGTTGTCGTCGGCGCTTCGTCATCTCTTTGTATTGCGCCTGTTGACTTCGTGGTTTCCACATTGCCTACGTTGTCCGTGGATTTGTAGCGTATGTACTGCGTGCATAAGACTCCTGCTCCGCACGTGGTTGTTGCTGATGTGCCTGTAATGCTTGGAGTGCACGTGTCGGTCGCGTCAATACAGTACTGTGTGGTTGCAATGCCTGAGCCACTGCCGTCGCTTGGTGTGAGTGTTACTGTTGGGTTTGTGGCTTGCCATCCGGCGGGTGCGTTGTCTGTTGTTGTTGGCACCTGCTTGTCTATTTGTATGGCGGCAGTGCACGTGTCGTCCTCCACATTGCCTACGTTGTCTGTGGATTTGTAGCATATGTATTCTTCGCATACGTTTCCTGATGCGCACGTGACACTTATTACTCCGGGGTAAATTGTATCGGGCGCGCACGGTGTTGTGCTTTTGCAGTATTCTGTGCTAGCTATGCCCGAGCCTGAGCCGTCTGTTGGCGTGAGTGACACGCTTATGTCTCCGCTCTGCCACCCGGCAGGTGCGTTGTCTGTTGTGCTTGGTGGGGCTGTATCTATCTGTATTGTTCCCGTGCTCTGTATGCTCTCTGAGTTGCCTGCATTGTCTGTGGAGTAGTACCTGATGTACTTTGTGCAGACTGCGCCTGCAGTGCAGTCAGTGGCCACTGGTGCGGAGTAAGTTGTGGTTGGGTTGCATGTGTTGGCTGTGTCCATGCAGTAGTATGTGGTGCCTATGCCTGAGCCGCTTCCGTCTGACGGCGTTAGTGTGACAGTCGGGTTTGAGTCCTGCCATCCAGCGGGTGCGTTGTCCGTTGTGGCTGGGTCCTGCATGTCTATTGTGATTGCGCCTGTTGTCTTGATATCTTCCACATTGCCTACGGCGTCCGTGGACCTGTAGCGTATGTATTCCGTGCACACGTTTCCTGCGGTGCAAGTGGTTGCTTTTGATGTGCCTGTGGTGCTTGGAGTGCACGTATCGCTCGTGTCAATGCAGTACTCTGTGTTTGCTGACCCGCCTACCATTCCTGAGCTGCTGTCACTTGGTGTGAGTGCTACTGTGGGGTTTGAGGCCTGCCATCCTGCTGGCGCGTCGTCTGTTGTTATCGGATTTGTGTTATCGATAATGATTACGTTGTTGTTAGTCTTGTACCCGCTGTTGTCCGTTGTGTCTGTCGCACGGCACCTGATGTCCACGCCTGATTGCGATGTGATTGCGCCCACGTCCCACGCGTAGTTTCCGTCCGCGTCATTGTCTGATAGCACGTTCCATCCGGCGTTGTAGTACGACTCGATGTCATAGTATAAGGTGTCTGTGTCCGCGTCCGTGCTGCCCGAACACGCTATGTTCACGCTGGCGCTCGTGCCGCCGTAGTAGCCTGAGGTGCTTGGTGTCAGTGTTGTTGGGTCTGTGGGCAACGCGTTCGGCACGTCGTCGCACACCTGCGCTGACAGTGCGGTTTCGGTGGTGTCGCCGTTCCTTGCCATGACCTTGTAGCACACGCTCGTCGCGTGCGCCGCAACGCTTGTGTCGTCGTAGGACGTGCTCGTGCCCCACGTCCTGTCGGACGCGCCTGTGCCGCTCACAGCATCTATATAGTACTCCGTCGTCCCTGGGTTCCCGTTCGCGTTCACGACAACAGTGCACTTCCTCGTCGGCTCTGCAACACAAGTAACGCTCGTGACCGTCGGCGCCGCCGCGAGAGTGTACTTGCATATCGCCGAGTAAGAGCTGCCCAAGTTGTCTGCGTTGTCCCTTGCTGCAACAGTATAGCAGTACTGCACGTTCGTGCTCAGGCCTGTGTCAACGTACGGCGATGCTGTGTCGGTCCCGCTCGTTCCACCGGGGTTGCTCGTGGTCTCTGTCACGTCATAGTTTTTCAGCCCGCTCGTCGCATCCGTTTCCGTGAGCTTGCGCAGGCTGCATGAGTCCCACCACGTCTGCCCTGTGGCTGTTCCCAGGGTGTATCTGAGCAAGCGTACGTCGCCCGAGGCTCCACTCTTGAACACGGTGTGTATCCTTGTCCAGTCTGTGGTGCCGCTAGTGCTGGAGTAATCTATGAGCGTGAACTGGTGCTCTGGATATATCCGTGCGTACCCCGCGCTCAAAGCTGTCTTCACCATGCACTCTGCCCTGTAGTACGTGTTAGCCTCGATGTCCGTGCCTATGATGAAGTCTGAGCCGGCGTACCTGGTGCTTGCGGCCGTGTCCTGCCTGAGTGAGGATTCGCCTGTGTATTTCACTGAGTTGTCTATGGTATACCCGTTGCTGACGACGTTCCCTAGCTTGAGGTAGCACTGGTTCGTACTCTTCTCGCACCCGCCGTCATGGAATATGTTCCCGTAGTTGTTTTCTGAATCAAGCGCGCCGGCCATGTGCCAGTATGTCGCTCCGTTCTCTGTTGGCGGCGTCCACGTGACCGTTATTTGGCTTGTGCTGTCTGCCGCCGGCGCGAAGCTCGGCTTCTCCGGCGCTTGGTCGTCAACCGCTACAGTGTCATCATAGTGCGTGCCAGTGTAGAGCGGCAAGACCTTGAAGTTGTCGAAGTACGCGTTCTGGGCTGCGTTGCTCGTGTGGTACCATAGGCCGACGCCGGGCGCGTTGAGCACCGTGATGCTGCCGATGAACTTGTCGTTGATGTACACTCTCGCGCTCGTGCCTTCTTTCACTGCCTTGGCATTAATCCACTCGTTTGCGTTCATTGTTGTCGTGCCTATGATTGGCGTGGTTGCGCCTCCGCTCCTGTACTGCCAGTGCACTATCTCATTGCTTGACACGCGCAGGTATATTGCGTCGTAGTTCTGCGCGTCCTGCCACGACACAATGATTCCTGGGTGTGGGTTGTTGCCTGCGGCATAGTTGTCGTATATCTCGACTTCAGCCGAGTAGTCGCTTACTGTTGGCGTGTTGGTGTAAAGTATGGTTCCTGGCTGCGCAACAGTCGTGAACCCCAGCACATTGGTCCCACCAACACTCTGGACTTCCCAGTTTCCTGCCTGTATCGCCCATGGTGCTGGCGGCGCTCCCGCGCCATAGCTGTTGAAGTCGTCAAACACGCCGTTCCCGATGATTGTTGGCTCTGTTTGAACAGTGCCGCTAACGCGCCACAGGTTGTAGTTGGTTCCCGTCGCCGTCCAGTCCAAGTCAACATTGTAGAGCGCCGCGTCTATCGACGTGCTTAGCACGGGGTCTGCCGGTGCAGTGCGGTCAATAGTGGTCGCGCAGTCCTCGCTCGTGTAGTCGCTCCACGTGCCGCCAGATATTCTTGCTCTCACGCGATAGCAGTACTGTGTGCCATCATCAATGTCATCGTTTGTATATGTCAGCAGTGTGCCTGGCCCGTACACCGTGGTGCTTTGGTTCCTCTGCACTTCGTACTCTGTGCCGCCCTGGTTGCCGTTCGCGCCCCATGCCACGGCTATCTTTCCGCGAGCCGAGTTCAGTGGCTTGCCTGAGCTTGCTGATGCCGTGGGCGTTGACGGTATGTTTGACTGCACTGTGCGCGTCTCTGTCTCGTAGCTTGCGCTTGCTGTGGTGCCGTCGTGCCCCCAGATGAGCATGTAAATCGTGTTTCCGGGCACTGCCGGGCTCGCCATCACGTAGCTGTTGTCCGTGCCCTGTGCCTGCAGCACAGTGCCTGTGGCGCTGTTCAGGCGGAACTCGTACCTGTAAGTGACCGCGTCGTTGTCAACGTCTGTTGACCCTGCGCCCGTGACAACCAAGTCCTCGCCCAGGCGTGTAACAGAGTTAACGCTTGTTCCGGTTGGCGTTGTTGGCGCGGTGTTGACTATTGCCTTGGTCTCTGTTTCGTAGCTCGTGCTCGCCGCGGTGCCGTCGTGGCCCCATACCAGGACATACACGGTGTGCGTCTTGCCGCATGCTGTTGTGATGTCCCATGTGTTGTCAGTGCTCTGCGCCTGCAGTAATGCGCCGCCTGCGGAGTCGCACCTGAACTCGTAGCGGTATGTTACTGAGTCGCCGCTGTCCATATCAGTGCTTCCTGCGCCTGTCGCGGTCAGCGTTTCGCCGACTTGGTCAGCTGTGTTCAGGCTGCTGCCTGTCGGCGTTGTGGGCGGCGTGTTGACTATCGCGACGCTCTCCACTTCTGACCCCGTGCTGTCCACAATCCCGTCATTCGCCCAGATGCTGACGTAAACGGAGTTCCCTTTGCCGCATGTGTTGTCAATTGTCCACGAGTTGTCTACGCTCTTTGCCTGCAGCTGCGTGCCTCCAGCACTGCCGCAGTTGAACCTATAGTAGTAAGTGATTGGGTCGCTGTCACCATCCGTGCTTCCCGCGCCCGTTGCGACAAGTGATTCCCCGGCCTGGTCCGCTCCGTTGAGGGAGCTGCCTGTCGGCGTTGTCGGCAGGTTGTTCGGTATAACGCAGTTCACTATGCTTGTGTATGTGGTCTGCACACTGTCACCATTCCTTGCGCGGATGCGGTATTGGTACGTGCCGTGCGCCGAGGTGAGCGCGGTGTCTGTGTACGTCGGCGTCGCTTGTGCTGTACTTGCGGTCCACGCCGAGTCCGTTTCCCCCCCGAGTGAGGTGGTTGCGTCCACGAAGTACTCCGTGCCAACGGGGTTTCCGTTCATGTTCGGCGTGATGACGCACTGGTACGCCCCCGCTGTCCCCGAGCCCACTGCCGTCGTAATTGACGGTTTCAGTGCAAGAGTATAAGCGTTGCCTGCTGACCCCGCAGAGCCAAGGTTGTCGCTGTTGTCCCTCGCCGTGATGGCGTAAGTGTAGTACTGGTTCGGGTTCAGCGTGCTGATGGTCGTGGTGAGCCCGGTGTACGGGTTGCTCACTCCGGCTCCCGTCAGGTCGTAGTTTTGCATGCCTGCTGTCACCGCGTCGGACTTGATTTTGTATAGGCGCAGGTTCTTGACTTCCGCGGTGCTGCCTGCGTGCGCGCCGCTTGGCCCGTGGTAGCATTCTACCCTTATTTCTGGTGCATCTGCTGATATGGTGTATGCGCACTGGCCGAATGACCAGTCAGTGGTCTTTATTTGGTCTTGGCACGACCCGCTCCAGTCCGTCTCGAATATGTAGCATGACACCCAGTGTGCTGTGTTCGTTATCTTTGCTTCGTATTGTATGAGTAGGGTGTCTCCGATTGCTGCCCGGCCGCTGCTTAGAATCGTGCCGTCATACCAGAACGAGTACGTGCCGTCATTGCTGTTGCTTATGATTCCCGGCCAGCTGTTTAGTATGTTGTCTTCGTTGCCTTGGTCGTCGTACGCCTTGACTGTGTAATAATAATCCGTTCCGACATCGCCCGGGTCTGCCCACGTGACCGCGAGCTGGCATGCGCCGGTTGTTGAGCACTCCCTGTCCCCGCTGCCTGGCGGCGC